>NZ_JBGMOE010000059.1:0-13885 GCF_041424195.1 Tardiphaga sp.
CGGCCGCCAGGTTGACACTCGCGGAGCGGACGCCGGGCACTTTCAGCAGCGCCTTTTCTATGCGGCCAACGCACGAGGCGCAGGTCATGCCGGTGATCGTCAGCTCGGTCGTTTGCGTCACTGGGGTGTAGCCCGCCGCGAGAACCGCGTCGGCAACGGCGCCGACATCGGATCGTCCATCGACGAACTCGACATTCGCCCGCTCGGTTGCGAGATTGACCGAGACGCCGGCAACGCCCGGCACCCCGGCGATGGCGCGCTCGACCCGCCCGACGCACGTCGCGCAGGTCATGCCTTCGATTGCCAGCGACAGCCTGTCTTCGCTTCTCGCCTGTGTCTGCATTGATAGCTGCGCCGGGGCGTTCATGGTCGTCTCCTCTACTGAGTCGACGTGCTTATCGTCCCTCACATCGTGTCAAGCTCAACAGCTAAATTACCCCTTGACCCTGACACAGTGTCAAACCCCATATCTGCTTTATTCACCTCATGGGAGAACGACGATGATCGATTTTAAGGTTCAGGGAATGACCTGCGGCGGCTGCGTGAGGGGCGTGACGAATGCGCTCAAACGCGTCGATGCCGATGCCGTCGTTGACGTCGACCTGGCGGGCAAGACGGTGTCGGTGAACTCGACCGCCGAT
This sequence comes from Tardiphaga sp., assembly GCF_041424195.1. NCBI lineage: Bacteria > Pseudomonadati > Pseudomonadota > Alphaproteobacteria > Hyphomicrobiales > Nitrobacteraceae > Tardiphaga > Tardiphaga sp. The sequence continues at coordinate 642 of NZ_JBGMOE010000059.1, forward strand.
GCGCAGCAGCTGAAACAGGCCATCGAGAAGGCTGGCTTCGCGGTGACGCAATAAAGCCTGATCTTGCCTGAGGGCTTAGCGGGGCTGGCGCGTATAGAGAATGTGCGGTGATCCACGCGCGCTTGCCTCGCGGTCCTACTTGTGGGGGGCTTGTCCGCGTTCCCGCGACGAACAAACAAGGGTGGCGCGCGATGACCGACGTCGAACGAAGCGAAGCCGGAAGCGGAAAAAATGCCGGTGAAATCGTCCTGATAACGGGCGCGAGCGGATTCATCGCAGCGGCGCTGATCGCCCGCCTGGGCGAGCGCTACACCGTCGTCGGTCTCGACCGCGCCGGTCCACCCGATCCGCCCCCGCCTGCGTCGGCGGTCAATTTCGACCTCGGCTCTGACGCGGCGGTGCGCACCGCGCTTGACGAGGTCCGCGCGCGCCACGGCAACCGCATCGCCTCGGTAATCCATCTGGCGGCCTATTACGACATCACGGGCGAGCCCAACCCGCTTTATGATAAGATCACCGTGCAAGGCACGCGCCGGCTGATCGACGGTTTGCAGTCGTTCGAGGTCGAGCAGTTCGTCTTCGCTAGCACCATGCTGGTCCACAAGCCGACCCCCACCCCCGACGAGCGCATCAACGAGGACTCGCCGATCGCGCCGGCCTGGGCGTATCCGCAGTCCAAAGTTGACACCGAGGTGATGCTGCACGAACGGCGCGGCAAGATCCCTGTGGTCTATCTGCGGCCTGCCGGCGTCTATGACGACGGGGGGCGATCGGCCTTCCTCGCCCAGCAGATTGCCCGCATCTACGAGCACCGGCTAACCGCCCACTTCTATCCCGGCATGTTATGCGCCGCGCAGTCCTCTGTGCACCGGGATGATCTGGCCGACGCGGTGCTCCGTCTCGTCGACCGGCGGCACGATCTGCCACCCGAGCTGCCGTTGCTCATCGGCGAGCCCGACGCGCCCGGCTATGCCGAGATCCAGGACATCGTCGGCGAAACGCTGCACGGCGAAGGGTGGAAGACCATCCGTATCCCCCAGCCGCTCGCCAAAGCCGGTGTCATTCTGCAGAACGAAGCATTCGGCGCCGACGATTTCATTAAGCCGTGGATGATCGACAGCAGCAACGACCATTACCTGCTCGACATCACGCGCGCCCGTACTCTGCTCGGGTGGGAGCCCAAGCACCGCCTGCGCGACGCGCTGCCAAGGATCGCCACGGCGCTCAAACGGCATCCTCGCGCCTGGTATCGCGACAACAAGCTCAACGACAATCTGGTCGCTTGGCAGGACGAGGGTCGGGACGATCCCGACAAGCCGCCGCCGGTCGTCGGCGGAATGGCTGAGGTGGACCATGCCGCCATGGGCCACGCGCCCAAGGACGCTCCTGCGATGGACCATGCCGCGATGGGCCATGCGCCCGAAGCCTCTGGCTCGTCCATGCCCGGCCACGGTGACCACGCTAGCCACATGGCGATCATGGACCGTGACGAACGCCGGGCACGCTGGGCTTACTATGCAATGATCGGGCTGGGCCTGTGGCTCGCCTCCAGTCCGCTAATCTACGACTCGACGACGACCGAGAGCGTGGGTGAGGCGGTGCGCTTCGTCACTCTCGATCGCGGCTTGCCCTCCGTCGAGTGGCGCGCAAGCGCACTGGCGGTCAGCGATCTCGTCAGCGGCCTCTTGATCGCGCTATTCGGTGCCTTGTCGCTCTCCTCGCGGACCAAGACATTGGCCCAATGGGCGGTGGCGTTTACCGGCATCTGGCTGTTTTTCGCGCCGCTGATCTTCTGGAGCCCGAGCGCCGCACAATACAACAACGACCTTCTCGTCGGCTCCGCAGTGATCGCGCTTTCAGTGCTCGTGCCGATGATGCCGGGCATGAGCATGGCGGGCATGATGGACCCCAAGAACATCCCGCCGGGCTGGACCTACTCGCCGTCTACCGACGCACAGCGGCTGCCAATCGTCGCGATGGGGCTAATTGGCCTTCTCACCTCGCGCATTCTGACCGCATACCAGTTGGGTCACATCGACACCGCCTGGGAACCTTTCTTCGTCGGCTCCCTCACCGACCCGCGGAACGGCACGGAGGAAATCATCACGTCGGCCATGTCAAAGGCGTGGCCAATCCCCGATGGGGGCCTTGGCACGATAAGCTACGTCCTTGAAATCCTGATGGCGGTCATGGGCACCCGTGACCGCTGGCGGACCATGCCCTGGATGGTGACCTTTTTCGGCATTCTCGTCATCCCCCTGGGCGTCATCAGCATCTACTTCATCATTAGCCAGCCGCTTGTCATCGGCACCTGGAGCACGCTCGCGCTGATCGCCGCACTCGCCATGCTGATCATGATCCCGTTCGCATTGGACGAAGTCATCGCCATGGGCCAGTTCCTCGCCTGGGCCAAACGACGGGGCAAGCCGCTGATCCGCACCTTCTTCCAGGGCGACGCGATCGAGGCGGGCGAGGTGGACGCGTCTGACGTGATGGCCTCGCCCGGCGCCCTCTGGGCGGACACGAAGCGCGGGCTGACGCTGCCGTGGACGCTGACGGCCAGCATCGTGCTCGGCGCCTTCCTGATGCTGACGCGGGTAATCCTGGGGAACGAAGGCGAGATGGCGAACAGCGACCATGTCGTCGGCGCGCTGGTTATCACTGTGGCGATCATCGCCACTGCCGAAGTTGCTCGCGCCTTGCGCTTCATCAACGTCGCGTTTGGTGCTTGGCTCGTGGCCGCGCCCTTCCTGCTGACCGGCGTTGGCCATCTCGGCGCTGTGACGTCGGTGGTGGTTGGGATCGCGCTCGTCGGCCTCAGCCTTCCGCGCGGCAAGCGGAGCGCCGAACATTATGCGAGCTGGGACAAGTACGTGATCTGAGGCTCGCTTCGCTGGATGTCTGGACTGAGCAGGAGAAGGTACACCATGTCTATCGAAAGCGCCGAAATCGACGCGACGCGGTGCAAGACCCACGACCGTGCGATTGGGCGGTGGGAGAACGAAGGCGGCTCGTTCACTGGCTTGCACCAGCACCAGGCTCCTACGGTGGCTGGCGAGATCGGCGATGCCGAGGCCGGTAACCTGCGCGTGCGCCTGATTGCGCTTGAGAACCTCGTCGTCGCCTTGCTTGCCGGAGCACCTGAAAGCCAGTCAGCGCTGGTGCGCGAGATGGCCGCATATATTTCTCCGAGGCCGGGCGCGACGCCCCACCGGCTGACGGTCGAGGCGGCGCGCAACATGCTCGCCCTCGTCGAGCGCGCCGCGCACTACAAGTCGCTCGACCGGGAATTCGAGCAATGAGCATCAACCCCTACTTCATGTTCGCGACTGGGATAGAGAACAGCTATCCCACGATTAGGAACGGCAGCCACCGTGTCGACGAAATGGCGAAGTGTGGCCATTATGACCGCTGGAGCGACGATTTCGACGGCGTCGATGAGCTGGGTATCCACTTCCTGCGATACGGGCCGCCGCTCCACACCACCTGGCTGGGCGAGGGACGCTACGATTGGGGATTCGCCGACGCCACCTTCGCCGACCTCAAGCGCCGCAACATCGTGCCGATCGTCGATCTCTGTCATTTCGGGGTGCCCGACTGGATCGGGAACTTCCAGAATCCGGACTTCCCGCGCCTCTTTCCGACCTACGCCCGCGCTTTCGCCGAGTGTTTTCCCTGGGTCCAGCTCTACACACCGGTCAACGAGATGTTCGTGTGCGCGACCTTCTCCGGCCTCTACGGCTGGTGGAACGAGCAGATGACGAGCGACCGCGGGTTCGTCACGGCCTTAAAGCACATCGTCCGCGCCAACGTGCTCGCTATGTGGGAAATAATCGACGTTCGGCCCGACGCGATTTTCATCCAGTCGGAAAGCTCCGAGTATTTTCACGCCGATAATCCGGACGCGATCAAGCCGGCCGAGACCATGAACGCCCGCCGCTTCCTGAGCTTGGACCTCAACTATGGTAAGCGGGTCGATTCAAGCATGTACCAGTACCTGCTCGACAACGGCATGACGCGTGAGGAGTACGACTTCTTCCTGACGCGCAACCTGCGCCACCACGCAATCATGGGCAATGATTATTACGTCACGAATGAGCACAGAGTGGCGGCGGATGGACGTACCTGGCCCTCGGGCGATGTGTTCGGCTATGACGAGATCACCCGTCAGTACCACGACCGCTACAAATTGCCCATCATGCACACCGAGACTAACCTGGTGGAGGGGCCGGTCGGCGACGAGGCCGTACAATGGCTTTGGAAGCAGTGGGCGAACGTGCTCAGGGTGCGAAACAGCGGCATCGCTACAGTTGGCTTCACCTGGTATTCTCTGACCGATCAGGTGGACTGGGACACGGCTCTTCGCGAGAACAACGGCACGGTAAACGCGGTCGGCCTCTTCGATCTGGACCGCAACATCCGGCCGGTCGGCCGCGCCTACAAGGAGCTGATCGACCAATGGCAGGACGTGCTGCCGGCCCAGAGCGCGTGTCTGATTGTGCCCGTGACCCTGCCGGACGAATATGATACTCCCGCTGCCGACCGCCGAAGGGACTGGATGCGCCACTTCATGGAGCGCAAGAGCAGAGGCGCCTGACGCGCTCGGTCAGCGGTAGGCCACGCGGTGCCTAGAACCGCTTGCGCTCCTCACTGTTGACGTAGCCCCCGAGACATACTCAAGTATGTCCTGCCTGACCAAAACACTCGCGGACTAAAGCGCCCAGTTCTCGAAGGACCTGATGCAGTCGGGTGCTGCAAACCGCCCCTAGTGTGCAATGTTCACCGGCGGCAAGTGCTTCCGTCACATCTTAACCCGAGCTGTCGAGACTATTCAAACCCGGTTAACCACGATTGGCACATACATGTTTTTAGCCCGATCGGCCACCTGCGGTACGATGAGCTCAGTTGTGGAGAAGGAACATGTTCAAGCTCGCAATCGCCGGTCTCGCACTCGTCGTGGCCGCACCGGCCCTCGCTGAACCGCCGGCCCATGCCCGCCAATCCAATGGCCATGGGTATCAGAGCCAGAGCTACGACAGCCAAGGACATGACTATGTTCCGCCCCAGGGTCACGGCCGAAGCTACGGCTATTCCCAAGGCCAAACGCATCGCAGTTATCGTAACGGTTATTCCGACTATGGCTATGACGGCTACGACGGCTACGCCTCAAACCGTCACGCCCGTCAGGACTATCGCCGGGAAGTACGTCATGCGCGTCGCGACGCACGCCGGTACAATGAGCATGGCTACAACCACTAGGATGCACAACGGCGCGGGCCACCGCGCCGTTGTCACTTCTGGAGGGCCACAACGCGGCTGACACGCAAGAGTGCGCGGGGAAGGGCGGGGGCGCACGCTTTTAGGCGATTTTCACTCTGACACCCGTAATTAGGAGCCTCCGCGCCGCTTCGAGAGCCACGCCAAAAACCAGGTGTGAGACAAAGCCGCGGAGGTGCGTCGAAGCCGCAACTTTCAAGGCGGGGGGACTGAAGCCCAACGCCGGCATCGCCATCTCGTCCGCGACTAACGACACCGCCGCACCGTAGGCGGTTCCGAACCCAGCGCTGGTCTCTGGGCGAACCTCCACCGCGGCTCCGTAGAGAGCGCCGAGAAACATTCCAAAGCCGTAATGAACAGCTGCTCCGGCGGGCTCACGATATTCCTCCGGCACCGGTTCCCCTACGGTCGCCTCCGTTACAGCGTCGGCCACCTTGACGGTGTTGGGCTCGTCTCCGACGTCCCTCTCGCCGGATGCCACTTTCCAGGCGTCGTGGAACTCGGACATAACCCACGAGGCCATCAACCCCGTAGCCGCCCGTCACAGCGCCTTCGATTACGCGCTTTGTGTCCACATCCCTCCCTCCCACGCCTTTGTCTAAAAGCTCATTCTAACCGTCGCTCGCGCCGTTGTTGGCGCACCGGGCATGATGTTGTTGTCGTTGTAGGCGGACGAGAAATAGTTGTTGTTGAGGAGGTTCTCGACGTTGATTTGCGCCTCGAGCTGGGGGGTGAGCTTGAAGAATGCCGCGGCATCGACGCGGGTGAACGTGGGCAGGACGGCGGTATTGCTGACAGAGGTGAAGCTTTTCGACTGGCGGTAAACCCCGACCCCGGCCCCCACGCGTGGGGTGAAGTCGTAGCGGGTCCAGAGCGAGGTCTGCTGCTTGGGCACAAGCGGAACATCGCGCCCGGCAGGAGCCGCACTCGTCGACTTGCGAATCTCCGCGTCTTGCAGCGCATAGCCCGCACTGACCTGCCAATGGGGCGTGATGGCTCCGCTGAGGCCGATCTCAAGCCCTTTGCTGCGCTGTGCGCCGGTAAGCACCGTCCGCGTGGCGTCGTTGGGGTCGGCCGCGCGGGTGTTGGTACGGTCGAGCCGGTAGACGGCAGCGGTCAGGTTAAGCGTTGGAAAGATATCCCATTTGAGGCCAAGTTCGTAATTGTCGAACTTCTCCGGCTCCAGCGCGGCGCTTGTGATGTCGAGCGATGAAAACTGATCGCCCGACTGGGGCAGGAAGGACCGGCTATAGCTGGCGTAGATCGAGACAGGTTGCACCGGCTTCAGCACCACCCCCAGACGGGGAGACCAGAGAGTGTCGGTCCGGCTATAGCTCTGTCCGGCGACCAGGTCGTCGACGCTGAGCTTGAAGCGGTCGCGGCGAACGCCACCGATGACATCGACATGTTCGCCGATCGAAATCTGGTCCTGCACATAGAAGGCAGTGGCGTCGGCGTTTGTCCGGATCGACCGGTAGCCGGTGTTGGCGGTGGTGCGCAGCGTGACCGGCGGCACCGTGATCCGGTCGGTCAATCCCACAAAGACGCGCCGCCCTCCATTGACGACATCACCGCTTCCGAAAAAGCCGTTGATCCGCTGGTTGCGCGTGCGCTGATCGCCATATTCGAAGCCGGCGAGCAGCACGTGGCGGACAGGTCCGGTGGTGACGGTCCAGACAAGGTCGTTCTGGTTGAGCAAGTTCTTGCGCGTCGTGGGATCGCTATAGGCCTCGATACCGACGCTCTGGACGCCGCCGCGCAGGGTGACCGGGGTCACCGCGAAGGCATTCCGATAGAGCTTGTCATAATCGCCGTACAGGACCCGGCTTGTCAGGGTCAGGTTGTCGCTGAACCGATGCTCGATGCGCCCGCTCAGGACCTTGGCCTCGAAGTCGCTGACGTTGAAGCCCGGAACACCGAAGAAGGTGTCGCGAAAGCCGGTGAGGGGGCGTGACGGGCTCGTCAGAGAGCCCTGGACAGCCGAGGGGACGCCTCGATCGATCGTGCGCTTGTCATTGTTATATTCGAAGCTCAGGTCGATCCGGGTGGTGCCGCCGAGTGATACGACAAAGGTGGGATTGATCGCAATCCTGCGTCCGTCGTAGAAGTCGCGGTTGCTGCTGAACTCCTCGTAAACGGCGTTCAGCCGAGCGGAGGCGGATTCGCCGATTGGCTGGTTGATGTCGGTGTCGACATACCATGCGCCATATGTGTCCGCCGAGCCGCTGCCGCTGATGAAGGCCTTGGCGACGGGACGCTTGGTAATGCGGTTGACGATCCCACCCCCGCCGCCGCGCCCGAAAATCATCGCGTTGGGACCTTTCAGGACCTCGATCCGCTCTGCGTTGTAGAGTCCACGATAATATTGCACGTCGTCACGCAGGCCATCGACAAAGAAGTCCGCGGTGCTGCTGTTCCCGCGCAGGATGATCTGGTCGCGGTGGCCCTCGCCCTGCGAGATCACCGCGCCGGGGACATAGCGAAGCACGTCGGCGATCGAGCGCATCGCCTGGTCGTCAATCTGCGCCTCGGTGATGATCGACGCCGCCTGCGGAACGTCCTTGAGACTGGTCGGTGTGCGGGTGGCGGTGCTGGTCACATCGACTTGGTAGCCGTCCCGGACGCCGGTGACGATGATTGTTTGGCGGGCGTCCGTAGCCGGGATGGCGGGCTGATCCTGAGCCGCTGCGGGCACGGCCATCATTCCAAGGCCTAGCGCACCGCTTAATCCACTTTTCCTCATTTCACCCCTTTGCGAGTCGTTCTCAATCGTTGACGAGCCCTATGATATATGCGAATGCATCGCAATAGCTGCTCTGGTGAAATGAGTGATGACGGTTATGATGCGCATCGACCCCAATGTAGGGGACGCCGAGCGTATCGTGGTGCGGCTGCTGCGCCGCTACGCGGCGTGCCTCCAGGTCGGGAGCAACCCCTCCCGTCCCTCACCAGATTAGGCGGCGAGTTCGGGGGTTTCGGCTCCTGCGGTGGTCGCTCTTGCCAGCGTTTTTCAACTCACTGAGGGGTGCCTTGGCCGCGCATTGGTTGTCGAATGCTGTTGTAGCCTAATGCTCAGCGCGGATGAGCGCGCGCTGTTGCTACTTCTTAAGCGGACGGATCCTGAGCCAGCTTTGGGCAGCTCAGATATACCGCAGGGTTTGCCCGGTGCGCTTGTCTGGGCCGTTGCGAGCACACGCCGGCTCTTTGATCCATCCTTTCTGGAGCAGATGAACAGCGCCAGTGGAGACGGCCGAAGATCTCGCCAAGCGCGAGAACCGCCTTCGCGTGCTTACCCAGGCCATTGACACCACCAGCCCCGGTGGGCGGCTTGTGTTCCACGTCTTTGCAGCTGTCGCGGAGCTCGAGCGCGAGTTGATTCTGGAACGCACCCATGCCGGCCTCGCCCAGGCGAAGGCGCCAGGGCGGCGCGGCGGGCGCAAGCCAGCAACGGGGCCGGTCGAGATCAAGCGCGCCAAGGCGATGCTCGCTGACCCGACTATTACCGCCGAGGAGGTGGCGCAGCAGCTCGGGGGCAGCCATCGACGCTCTACCGGCACTTACCAGGCGGTCGCAGCTAGCTAGGCGCGCTGGTGCGCGAACCGGCACTGACGTTGATCGTAACCGACTGTTCAGCCGATGGCTGAGCGGGTCATCACCTCGAGCCGGTCTGCCAAGCTGCGCCGCGCTCGATATAGGCGAGTTTCTACCGCCTTCTCGCTGATCCCCAGCACCTCGGCCGTCTCGACCTGGCTCAAGCCCTCGATCGTGCGGAGGACCAGCGGCTCCTTCAAGTTCGCCGGCAAAGTCGAGATGGCGCGCGTCACGCGGTCGAGCTCCTGTCGGTCGCCCGTGGCGTCGTCGATCGCGACCTGATCGTCTGCGACCTCCTCGGCCTCGGGGCCGATCGGCGCCGCGAATGCCAAAAAGCGGCGCACGGTGCGCTTGCGTCCCCAATCCCGGCACTTGTTGATCGCGATCGTCGATAACCACGCGCGCATCGAACGATCGCCGTCGTAGCGAGGCAATGCCTGGTGAGCCGCGACGAACGTCTCCTGCACTAGGTCCAGCGCCTCGTCGGCTTCGCCGACGCAAGCCCTGACCATGCGGAAAACTGACTGGCGATGCCGACGCATGATCTCGGAAAAAGCGGCCTGCCTTCCTGCGATGCTGAGCGCTGCAAGCTCACCCTCGGTCAGCGTCGTCCAGTCGAGGCTCACGCACCAAGACTCAATGAACGTCGTCGGTGAGCGCCTTGACCACCGCCTGATCGAACTGCCCGGTCTGGTTGGGCCGGAGAAGCTGTCGCATGGCGAATATGTGCGCGAGCGTCGCCTTTTGTAGCTCGCCCATGGCGGCATGACTCTGATCGACCGCGGCGGCGACCCGCGGGCCGTTGCCGTGCTCGGCCTCGATCGCCTCGGCAAGCCGCGCGTTGTCGGCTCTCAACTCCAGCTCGAACGCGCGCCGCTGCACCGCGAACCGTTGCTCCAATATCTGAAGGCGCGCCTCCTGGGTGGCGTCCAGCGCTAGCTTGTGATGCAGCACGTCATGCAGCTCCGCGCCGGGCTGTGCCCGGGACGGGAGAAGCGCCCGCCCGATGAACACGCCGATGATCGCCGCGACGAAGCACGCGATCACACCAAGCGTGAGGCGGGTACGGCCGCTCACGGCGTGCCGATCAGCAAGGTCGATGGCGCGAGCGGCGACACTGGCCCAAGCGGGAATAGGAGAGATGCCGCGCTGGCCTCCTTCGCTGGAACGCCAGCGCCGAATATTCCCATGACGAGCGCAGCCGCGATCGTCATCGCGCCGAAGCCCATGCCGACACGGGCCACTGGCGGCGCAGAAATGCGCGCGAGCACCCTGGCTTCGATTCCGTCGAGGCTTTCGGGCACGGGTGCATGCGCCAGCCTCATCAATACTGCGTCGAGGTTGTCCATATCGTTCACTCCGCCCCTCTAACATGGATTACGCACGCGAAGCCTCCTCCCCTCATTTCGCACATTTGAGGGGTGGCTGATTGGGCCGTGTAATGAGGGAGAGGAACCCTCCTCTCGAAAGGCCCTTCATGCGTCGTCTATCTGTTTTCACTGCCGCTGCCGCGCTCGTGACCTTCGCCGGTGCGGCCTGCGCGCATTCCAAGCTCGTGTCGGCATCGCCTGCGCCAACGCAACGGTCGCCAAGCTCGCCCGCGTCCAGCTTCGCGTCAGCAAAAAGCTGGTGCCTGCTTTCTCCAAGGCGGATTTGATGATGGAAGCCAAAGGCATGGCGGCAATGAAGCATCCTAGCACATCGGCACTTGCAGCGGATGGTCGGACGCTGGTCATCACGCCTCAGGTGCCGCTCGATCCAGGACGCTATACCGTCAATTGGCATGTCGTCTCGAGGGATACGCACAAGATCGCTGGGAGCTACGTCTTCGCGGTGAAGTGAGGCGATGGGAGACTCGTCGCTGATCGGCGTCCGGTGCGCGCTTTACCTGACGCTGGCGGCGCTGTCCGGCCTCTCTGCATTCAGCCTCTATGGGCTGCGGGGGCGCGAGCGCGACGACGCGCTTGCGCCGCGCCCCTAGTTGGTTGCAAGCGCCGCCCTGGGCCTGTTGTTCTCGGCCGCCTGGTTCGTGCTGATGGCCTCCTCGATGGCAACGCCGGCTTGGCCGATCGCCTCCCTTGCAACGAGCCTCTATGGGTAGCTCCTGCTTGCCAAGCTGGCGCTGTTCGCCGCCATGCTCGGCCTCGCTTCGTTCAATCGTTTCCGACTAACGCCGGCTTTCGAGCGGTCGATCGCGCGCGACGATCACGGAAGCGCGCTAAGTGCCTTTAGAGGAAGCCTAGCGATCAAGACGGCCTGTGTCGTCGTGGTCCTCGGACTTGTGGCCGGGCTGGGGACGCTTGCTCCCCGGCATCGGCAATGTGATGCGCAGCCGGAGAGCCCCCCGCGTTCCCCGGCGTGTGACCGCCCGGATGAGCTTTGCCCTTTCCACAGAAAGAGATACCTACTCATCGGACTAGAACCGCAAGTGACAGCGCAGCGGCGAGCGCACGGGGGAATAATGGCGACTCAACTCGGTTTGCGGATCATTGGTGAAGATCACGACAGCCTCGTGCGACGCCTCATTGCACGATGGCGCGATGATCCTAGCGCAACTTATCGAAGCTGGTTTCTTTGGGACGAGCGCCTGAAGAATTTTCGCTCCATCCGGCGCGGCATCGGCCAAGTGGTGGCGGAGATCGAGCGCGGTACGTTCGGTGTCGCCTACCGTGGATCGTCGCTCGAAACCGTCGTTCATTCCGTCGCGGAGCAACGCCAAATCTTCAAGGGTGCCGACCACGCGTTCCTATGGAAGCCGAAGCTCCGTATCCCCGATATCTACGAGAGCCCGGAGAACCAGCGCGCGTTCGGCCGATTGCTCGACGCGTGTTCCTGTTGCGATACGGCCGAGGAAATCATCGGCCATATCCACACGATCGACTGCTTGAAGATCAAGGGGCTCGGTCCAGCGGTCGCGAACCTGCTCTACTTCCTCCATCCGACGCTTGTGCCGCCCTTCAACACCGCGATTGTGAAAGGCTACAACGCGCTGACCGGCGCGAACGTGAAGCTCGGGAGTTGGGAGCATTTTCTGGCGATGAGGTCCGGCGTTCTCGACCTGAATGATCGCCACCGCGACCTGCTTTCGAACGACTTGGGCGCGATCGGCGGCTTGCTGTTCGATATAGGCTCCGGTCGTTACCCGGCGCCACCCCTCGACGCCAGCGGCGCGGCGTTGACGAGTTGGGGAGACCGACTTGAAGCGGCGCGTGAGGAAGCACGCACGCTGAGCAAGGCGGCGCTACGCGAAGGCGAGAACGAGCGCACACATACCGAAATCCAGGCATGGCTTCGCGATCTAGGACTGGCGCTCGGCTATGACGTGTGGATCGCATCAAACGATCGCAGCCGCGTCTTCAACGGTTCGCCGTTGGGAGCCGGGTGCCTTGATCGCCTGCCCACCTCGATCGCAACCTCGAAAGGGGCGGACTCCATCCGCCTGATCGACGTGCTGTGGCTTGAGCGGGGCGGCGATCATGTCGCAGCGGCGTTCGAGGTGGAGCACTCGACCTCAATCTATTCGGGGATCGTGCGAATGCTCGACCTTGCGCTCAGCGGTAGCGACCTTCACGCGACCGCGGGGCTGTTCCTTGTCGCACCCGACGCCCGCGAGGCGGACGTTCGCGCACAGTTGCAGCGGCCAGCGTTCAGTCGCGTCGCCGACCTCGACATATCCTACCTGCCCTACAGCGAGTTGGAGAAAAATCGCGAGGCCATCGCCCGGTTCGGATCGGGGCTCAAAGCGATAAAGGCGGTGTCGCGCAAGCTCGCCTGACATCCTCTGGCGAGGGTTAGGAACGGGAGCCGCGTATCCTCTTAGAGTGGAGGAGAGCTGCCGTGACGATGATGCCTTCCCCGGTCCCTTGGCTCGATACAGTGCTGGTCCTGTGGTTCGCGCTGACCGCACTTTCCGTCGCCTACGTCGCGTGGGACGCCTTCACCCGCAACCCCGAGCTGAAAGTCATGAAATGGGGTTGGCTGTTGGTGACGCTCTATGGCGGACCGATCATGGCCGCGGCCTATGTCTTGTCCTGCCAGGAACCGGCGACGGAGCGGCATGAGGACTTCATCCGACCGCTTTGGAAACAGGCGTTCGGCTCGGCCATTCATTGCATGGCGGGAGACGCAACGGGCGTCATCGCCGCCGCAGCAGTGACCACGGCGCTTGGCTTGCCGATGTGGCAGGACGTGATCGCGGAATATGTGTTCGGTTTCGCGTTCGGCCTCCTTATTTTCCAGGCGCTGTTCATGCGCGACATGGCGGGCGGCTCCTATGCCCGAGCGCTCCGCATGTCGTTCATGCCCGAATGGCTTTCGATGAAGGGGTCGGTTCCGGCTGAGGGCGAAATGACACCCTAAGCGAAACGGCAAGAAGG
>NZ_JBGMOE010000060.1:0-1940 GCF_041424195.1 Tardiphaga sp.
TCGGCTAGGACCGGGCGAGCGGGTGCCACCGCTGGACGGTCAGGGGTGGGGGCGGGGTTGGTCACCTCGCCTCCTGAGATCGGCGAGAGGCGCGGCGCGCGCGGGGCGGCACGCCATTGTTCGAAGGCAGTGCGATGCGCGGGGCAGAGGTCCTTGCCCGGTGCCGGTTGGTGCGCGCAGCGGGCGCAGAGCGGCGCATCACAGGTGCCGCTCTTGCGGGTTTTAACCTTCCAGTCGCACAGCAAGGTGGCTGGACGCCCACAAGCGCAGCGTTCGCGCTTGCGCGACGAACAGACGATGGCCGAACCGCCGCCGGGTAAGGGGATGCGGTCACAGGTCATCCCGTCACCTCTCCCTTGCGCGAGAGGGCGGCGAGATTTGGAAGGTGCTTCCTCCACCAGAAGTTGCCGGGTTCGCCGACGGGCTTGGGATCGCCGAACCACTGACCGTCGAGAGGACCTTCGCCCTTGAGGAACGCGACCACCTCGCGCGGTACCTCCACCATCCCCCCGTCCACCCCGTCGCGCATGGCGGTGATTGCTTCGGCCTTCACGCGCTCATTGTGCTTGCGGGCGGTCGCCATCGAGCGACCGTCAGTCATTTGCAGGACCTGCGGACCGTGATCGACGTAAGGTTCGCCATCGGATGTGACGGTGAGATAGTCGATAAAGGCGTTCGGGTTCGCCGTCATGAACTCGCGCAACACCTTAGCGGTGTCAGTGATCTTGAATGGCCCCTTGCGATCCGGGATCATCCCGGGTTCGCGAATGATCAGCCAAAAGCGGCTATGCTCATCCGCGGTGCCGGGGCGTGTGGTTTGGGCGAGGCGTTCAGCTTCGACACGCCGGGCGATACGGGCAGCCTCGCTCAAGCCAGCTCTACGGCCGCGATCCCATGCGCCATGCTCGGGCCCCTGCAACGGCTTGTCGCGTTCTTTAATGATCGCTGCGCTGACAGCCTGCCTTACATCCTCGCGCATCGGCGTGGGTTCGGGAGCGAGCGTCATGCGGCACCGCGCGCGTTGACTGCGTCGACGAGCAGGTCGGCGATCGCGGTGGCGGATTCGTCGCTCAGGTCGCGATTGGCATCGACGACGAAGACCTCCATGTCGTCAGCATCGAGGACTGATCCGCTTTCCTCGTCGCACAGACGCAACGGCAAGCGGACGCCGAGCTCAGCTAGCGCCGCCGAAAAGGGCGTCATGCTGACACCATCGGGGTCGCCATCAGCCGAAGCGTCGCGGTCTTAGTCCAGTTCTCGAGCAAGCCTTTGTCGGGGCTGAAGGTGCAGGTGGACACGACGCCAGCACAGGACAGGCGGCTGCCATAATAGTGCGTGCCGTAGGTGGCACCGTGGTTGGCGACGAGGCCGTCGATGATGGTCGCGGCCGGGACGCCCGCGCGGGTCAGCTTGCCGACATAATCGGTCGCTGCGACCAGCTTTTGCCGTTTGAGTTCGATCGCGCCCATCAGTGCACCCGATCGAAGGCAAAGGTGGGATGAGATCTGTCGTGGCGCGGATCCGCCAGGCGAACTTCCAAGATGTTCGAGATCCCACGCGCCTCCGCCGCCAGGAGCTTGCGCGCTTTGGCCTCGGCCTGTTCGACCGAAGAGGCCATGATCGCGTAGGAGCGCTGATCCTCGCTGGTGACTTCAAAATCGATCGTGACGACGATCTCGCGCTCGCCACGATCGTCGAACAGCGCCCAATGACGGTCGTAAAAGCGGCGACATGCCTGCAGCGATGCCGGATACGGCATCGCGGCGATGTCCTGGAGCGTGGGCCTGTCCATCAGTCGAGCCCCAGCGCCGACTTGTACATTTCGATCATCGCCTCGGCTTCGTCGCGATGGTGTTTCTCCATCTTGCGCAGGCGGATGATCACCCGCATCGTCTTGACGTCGAACCCGGTCGATTTGGCCTCGCCGTAGACATCCTTGA
>NZ_JBGMOE010000061.1:0-13761 GCF_041424195.1 Tardiphaga sp.
GTCGGGCCTGTATCACGGCACGCAGCAGATCAACCAGGGCCAGATGGACCGCTGGTCGATCGTCACCACGCTGAACTATCTGGCGCATGACGAGGAAGTCGAGATCGTGTTGGCAAAGGCCAAGCACTATCAGAACCCCGAGGGCCGCGACATCGTCAACAAGATGGTGCGCCTCGCGGATCTCACGCGTAACGCCTTCGCCAATGGCGATCTGTCGACGGTGATGAGCCCGCGTACGGTGATCACCTGGGCTGAGAATGCCGACATCTTCAACGATATCGGCTTCGCCTTCCGCGTCACCTTCCTGAACAAATGCGACGAGCTCGAGCGTCCGCTGGTCGCCGAATTCTATCAGCGCTGCTTCAACGCAGAGCTGCCGGAGAGTTCGGTCAACGTGGCGCTGACGTAAGTTCTTGTTGCGAAGAACGCTCGTGGTTTCCCTCCCCTCTTGCGGGGAGGGTCGGCCGAGCGAAGCGGAAGCCGGGGTGGGGGTACCCCAGGCGCCGGTCTTCCGCGGGGCACCCCCACCCGACCGGCCTGCGGCCGGCCACCCATGGCGGACGAAGTCGTCCGCCAGACCCCGCAAGGGGGAGGGATAAGAGGCCGCGGAGAAACCGAGCAATGAGCACGACGACCACCAACAAATTCCGCCCCGGCTCCAAGGAAGCGCCGACCGAGCCGTTCAAGCGCGCGGTGACGTCGTGTTTGCGCGCGATCGCCAAGGCGCCCGAGCTCGAAGTCACCTTCGCCGCCGAGCGGCCGGGTCTCGCACCGGGCAAAGCCCGTCTTCCTGAACCCGCGCGAAAAATGAGCAAGCGTGATGCCGCCATCGTGCGTGGCCACGCCGACTCCATCGCGCTCAAGCTCGCCTGTCACGATCCGAAGGTCCATCGCAAGTTGATGCCGGGCAATCCGCAGGCGCGCGGCGTGTTCGAGGCCGTCGAGCAGGCCCGCGTCGAGGCGATCGGTTCGCGCCGCATGGCTGGCGTTGCGAAGAATCTCACCGCGATGCTCGACGATCATTTTCATCGCGGCAAGTTCGACGAAATCACGGATCGTGCCGATGCGCCGCTGGCCGATGCGCTGGCGATGCTGGTGCGCGAGCGTCTGACCGGCATGGCGCCGCCGGCCGCCGCGAAGAAGATGGTCGATCTCTGGCGTCCGATCCTCGAAGACAAGATCAGCGATCGCCTCGACCAGCTCGACCAGTTCGCGGAGAACCAGGCCAAGTTCGGGGATGCCGTGCATGACCTGCTGTCGGTGCTCGAACTCGGCGACGATCGCAATGCCGAGCCGGATGACGAGGAGAGCGAGGACGACGAGCGCCAGGGCGAGAACGATCAGGCCGGCGCCGAAGGCTCGCCCGAAAGCGACGCCTCGCAGGAAATGAGCGCCGATCAGGCGCAACAGTCGTCGGAGGAAATGTCCGACAGCTCGATGGAGAGCGCGCAGGCCTCCGCGTCGGATACGTTCGACGAAGATGGCGAGATGGGCGACGACGAGACGCCCGGCGAAGCCACGCGCCCGAATTCGCACGGCAAGAACGAGCCGCGCGGTCCGGAATATCACGCCTTCGCGCCGAAATTCGACGAAGTCATCGCGGCTGAAGACCTCTGCGATCACGATGAGCTCGAACGGCTGCGCTCCTATCTCGACAAGCAACTCGCGCATCTGCAGGGCGTCGTCGCGCGTCTCGCCAACCGCCTGCAGCGCAAGCTGATGGCGCAGCAGAACCGTGCCTGGGACTTCGACCTCGAAGAAGGCATCCTCGATCCCGCGCGTCTGTCGCGCGTGGTGACCGACCCGCATCATCCGCTGTCCTTCATGCATGAGAAGGAAGCGACGTTCCGCGACACGGTGGTCACGCTGCTGCTGGACAATTCCGGCTCGATGCGCGGCCGCCCGATCACGGTGGCAGCGACCTGCGCCGACATTCTCGCGCGCACGCTGGAGCGCTGTGGCGTCAAGGTCGAGATTCTCGGCTTCACGACGCGCGCCTGGAAGGGCGGGCAGTCGCGCGAAGCGTGGCTCGGTGCCGGTAAGCCGGCCAATCCCGGTCGCCTCAACGATCTCCGTCACATCATCTACAAGTCGGCGGATGCGCCGTGGCGCCGCGCACGGAAGAATCTCGGCCTGATGATGCGCGAGGGTCTGCTCAAGGAGAATATCGACGGCGAGGCGCTCGACTGGGCGCATAAGCGCCTGCTTGGGCGTCCCGAGCAGCGCAAGATCCTGATGATGATCTCGGACGGCGCGCCGGTGGACGACTCCACATTGTCGGTGAACCCCGGCAACTATCTGGAGCGTCATCTGCGCTATGTGATCGAAGAGATCGAGACCCGCTCGCCGGTCGAACTGATCGCCATCGGCATCGGCCACGACGTGACGCGCTACTATCGCCGCGCCGTGACCATCGTCGACGCCGAAGAGCTCGGTGGCGCCATTACCGAGAAGCTGGCGGAGCTGTTCAACGAAACGGCGGGGCCGGCACCGACTCATGGTCGGCGACGCAGGACGCATTGATAGGGTAGGGTGGGCCAGAGCCCCTTTGCCCACCCTACAAGGTCCCGCTTGGCCCCTCATCTCACCCGCCGCACCCTTCTTGCGACCGCTGCAGCCGGCATAGCGCTGCCTGCAGTTGCCCGCGCGCAAACGGCTTCCGCGTCATCGGCACGCGGGCCCGTAGCCATCGAGATTGAAGCCCGCACGATCCCGGCTTTCGACACGCGTGATCGGGCGCATACCCGGTTCGGGTCGCTGCAATATCGCAGCGGATTGGTCCTGACGTCGAGATACAAGGACTTCGGCGGCATCTCCGGTCTTCGCCTAGATGACAAGGGCGAGGGCTTCATCGCCATCAGCGACAAGGGCAACTGGTTCACCGGCAAGATCGCCTATAGCGGCGATACCATGGTCGGCATCATTGATGTCGAGGCGGCGCCGATGCTGGGCACCGACGGCAAGCCGATCGCGGCGCGCGGCTGGTACGACACCGAGTCGATCGCGGTGGACGGACCGACGATCTATATCGGCCTCGAACGCGTCCATCAGATCCTGAAATTCGACTTCGGCCGCGACGGCCTACGGGCCAAAGGCGAGCCGATTCCGCAGCCGCCGGGTATGCGCAAGCTGCCCAACAATGGCAGCCTGGAAGCGCTGGTGATGGTGCGCAGGGACAGGTTCAGAACAGCGCCGCTGGCGGGCATGCTGCTTGCGATCTCGGAGCGCGGGCTCGACAGCGCCGGCAACATCTCTGCCTGGATTATTGGCGGCAAGACGCCTGCAACATTCTCGGTCCGCCGCACCAAAAATTACGACATCAGCGATGCGGCGCTGCTGCCATCCGGCGATCTGCTGCTGCTCGAACGCAAGTTCTCGCTGTTCGGCGACACGGGGGTGCGCATCCGTCGTATCCCGCTGTCGTCCGTGGCGCCGGATGCCGTCATCGACGGACCCACCATCTTCGATGCCGATCTGGGTTACGAGATCGACAATTTCGAGGGGCTAGATGTGCACGTCACAGCGGAGGGCGACACGGTGCTGACGCTGATCTCGGACGACAATTTCTCGATGCTGCAGCGAACCCTGCTGATGCAGTTCACGCTGCTGGACTAGAGTCCCGGTTGTGACGCGTTTTCCTGATGCGAACCGGCATCCACTTCGCTCGAAAACGCTGTGTACGGTCAGGCAGCCGCCTCGGCAGCGTCAGCCGTCCTGGCCTGATGGGCGATCAACAATTCGCGCAGCTCGCTTGCGGGTTTGGCAGCGCTGAACAGGTAGCCTTGCATTTCGGTACAGCCGAGCGCGCGCAGCAGCTCTTTCTGCCGGAGCGTTTCGACACCTTCGGCGGTCGTCGTCATGTTGCGCGAGGTCGCGATATTGACCACGGCCTGCACGATCGAGGATGACCCCTGTGCTTCGGCAATATCGGTCACGAAGCAACGATCGATCTTGATCTTGTCGAACGGGAAACGCTGCAGATAGCTCAGGCTCGAATAGCCGGTGCCGAAATCGTCGAGCGCAATGCGCACGCCGATCTGGCGCAGACCGTGCAGGATTTCCAGGGCGGTATCGTCGTCGCGGATCAGCACGGCCTCGGTGATCTCGAGCTCCAGCCGCCGCGCCGGCAGGCCGGATGCGGCGAGGGCGGAGGTCACCTTCAGCGCCAGCGATGCGCAGCGGAACTGAACTGGCGAGACATTGACCGCCACCCGGATGTCGCAGGGCCAGTTGGCGGCCTCGGCGCAGGCGGTGTTCATCACCCATTCGCCGAGCTCGTTGATGATGCCGATATCTTCGGCGACCGGAATGAACTCGGCCGGCGAGATCATGCCGCGTTCGGGATGACGCCAGCGCAGCAGGGCCTCGCAGCCCACGACAGTGTCGTCGCGCAGCGTCAGCAGCGGTTGATAATAGACTTCGAACCCGCCTTTGGCGAAGCCATCACCGGCCGCGTGACGCAGTTCAAGCTCCAGCGTGCGGCGGGCCTGCACCCGCGCATCCATTTCGGGTTCGAAGAAGCGGTAGGTGCGGCGGCCGTCGGCCTTGGCGCCGTACATCGCAAGGTCGGCGTTCTTCAGCAGCGTATCGAGGTCGGCGCCGTCGCGCGGGGCCAGCGCGATGCCGATCGACGCATCGGTGAGCAGACTGTGGCCGAGGCAATCGAATGGCTGGCGGATCGCATCATAGATCCGGCCGACGAGATCGATGATGTCGGTATGGGTTTCGACGCCGGTTTGCACGATGGCGAATTCGTCGCCGCCGAGTCGCGCCACCACATCGGAGCCGCGCACGCAGGCGCGCAGCCGCAGGGCAATGCCCTTGAGCAATTCGTCGCCGACGGGATGGCCGAGGGAGTCGTTGATGCCCTTGAATTCGTCGATGTCGATATAGAGCACCGCGCATTGGGCGCCGCGCGCAACGCGCTTCAATTCGTGTTCGAGTTCGTTGCGGAACAGCGTGCGGTTCGGCAGGTCGGTCAGCGCATCGTAATGCGCCAGATGTGCGATCTTCTGTTCGGCGTTGCGACGCTCGGTAATGTCTTCATGGGTCGCAACCCAGCCGCCATCGGCGACCGGTCGGGACGAGATCTGGATCGCACGGCCATCCGCGGTGTGCATGACATTGATGCTCGACCGTCCGACGTCGCGCGTCACCTCCGCGACATAGGCGTCGACGTCGCCGGCGAAGGAGCCCGTCTCCTTGCGATGCGCGATCACGTCGCGGAACGGACGGCCTGGCGTGATGACCTCGCGCGACAGCCTGTACATGTCGATATAGCGCTGGTTGCAGACCACCACGCGCGCCTGCGCGTCGAACAACAGCAGGCCCTGTGTCATGTTGTTGATGGCGGTGTCGAGGCGGATTTTCTCCAGCGTCGTCTGCAACTGCGCTGCACGGTTCTGCCGCTGGATGTGACGGATCATCAGATAAATCAGACCCGCCAGGATCAGGGCCGACAGCGTCGCGAGGGTAACTAGAAAGCTGGTCTGGTCGCGCCAGTTGGCCAGCGCGCCATCCACGGATGTGGTGGCGATCAGCGCGACCGGAAAATTTTGCAGCAGGCGGATCGAGCCGAGGCGATCGATATTGTCGATGGGGCTGACGGTGCGGATGGTCGCGGGCGCGTCGCTGAAGCGCAGGTGCTGCACCAGCGGGCCGCTATTGATGACCTTGCCGATCGACGAGGGCATCTGCGGGTAGCGCGCCAGCAAGGTGCCATCGCGGTGGAACATCGCAATGGTCGCGTTCTCGCCGAGCGTGACGGATGCAAAGAACTTCTCGAACTGATGCGGCTCGACGCTGCGCGTCACGACACCGAAGAATTCGCCTTTGGGCCCAGAGATGCGACGGGCGAACAGCGTCTTCCACTTGCCGGTGATGCGGCTCAGGACCGGCTGCACGATCTCGTCGTCAACAGTGAGGTCCTGGGATTTGAGTTTCTGGAAATATTCACGGTCGGCCAGCACGAGATCCGGCGCCGGCCAGGATCCTGTCCAGTTGACCAGACGGCCTTCAGCGTCGAGGACGGTGATGTCGTTGGTGAATTCATCATCCACCTTCGACTGCAACATCATGTGGGACTCGTAGCTCGACATGCTGCTGGCGAAGCTGTGGACCGACATCACGCCGTTGGCGAGGAGATGAGCCGTGAGGCTCTTCTGGATGCGCTGCAGATCCTGGAATTGCTGATCGAAATGCCGGCTGAGCAGTAGCACGGTGTTTTCAAGTTCGCGGTTGGAATTGTCGATCGTGCGCTGTCGAAAATTGTTCACGGTCATCGCCGTGCCGGCGGCAATGGTGACGATCAGTACGGCGCCAACGAGTACGAGCCAGCGCACGGGCGTGCGACGGATCGTCGAGCGCCCATCGCCATGTTCGGCAGCGCCCGGCGTTGAACCGCGCACGTCGTTCGTCATTCGCCTCCCCAGCAGCCGCATGGATCCCTACCCCTCGGGGATAGAAATACCCGGGCAAGGGTGGAAGACGCGTTAGGAAGTCAGGTGAATCAGGAATTAATTGCAACCGTGCAAGTGGTATCTACTTACGCTGCAAGGCTTTTTTGCTGCGGTGCGGCGGGTCGGGTCTGGTTGCGACCGTGCGCTTTTGCGGCATAGAGCGCGCTGTCAGCATTGCTGATCAGGTCGTTCGAGGTCGTCAGCGATGATGGCACGAGGCAGGCCGCGCCGACGCTGATCGTGGTCGTGGTCATGCCGTCACGCTCGAGTGCACCCACTTCGGTGCGAATCCGTTCGCCGAGTTCGATGGCCTCGGCAAGAGCGAGGCCCGGCAGGATCAGCGCGAATTCCTCGCCGCCATAGCGGGCCGCGCAGTCGCTGGCGCGCTTGGCATGGCGGGCGATGCTCCAGGCGATGCCGCACAGAACGAGGTCGCCTGCCTGATGGCCGAAGCTGTCGTTGAACACCTTGAAATGGTCGGCGTCGATCATCAGCAGCGAGATCGGTGTGCGGTTGCGCTGGGCGCGCTGCCATTCCTTTTCCAGCACCACGTCGAAATGACGCCGGTTGGCGAGGCCGGTGAGGCCGTCGGTCATGGCGAGGCGTGCCATCCTGTCTTCCATCTCGCTGCGCTTGCGCATCTCGCGCGCCAGGATCAGCATCAGCGCGCAGGCGATCAGACCGAGCGCGCCCATGGCGCCGCCGATCTGCAGCGCTTCCTTGCGCCACTGGCCATAGATCACGTCGGTGGACCGCCCGACCATCACGATCAGCGGATGCGAGCCTTCACGCCAGACAAAAAGACGCCGCACGCCGTCAATAGCGGAATCGCCGACATAGGAGCCGGAGAAATAGGCCAGCGCTTTCTGTACGCCCGGGACCGGACTGAGATCGCGGCCGACGATCTCCATGTCGAACGGTGTGCGCATGATCAGCACGCCGTCCTGCCGGATGACGGTGATCAGGTCGTCCGGCTCGAGCTGCAGGCGATCGGAGATCTCGTGGAAATAGCTGTAGCGGATGAAGCCGGAGACGACGCCCAGAAAAGTCCCGTCGCGCGCGGCGATGCGGCGGCTCAGCACGATGCCGTAACTGCCCTGATGCAGCATCGGCCTGGAGATATAGAGGCCGAACAGCGGATCCCGCATGTGCACCTTGAAGAACTCGTCATCGGCGAAATTCTCCGGCTTCGGATCCAGCGTCGACGAATCCAGCGTTACATTGCCGGCCACATCCATCACCTGGATGGCGCCGAAATGGCGCGCGGTGGCGGCGTGGTCGAACAGGATCAGTTGTCGCATCGGCCGTGAGATCTCGACCAGCTCCGGCTCGGTCATGTTGGCGACCACATTGCGCAGCGACAGATCGTAAAGCTCCACATTGCGGGCGATATCGGCATCGATGCTGGAAGCGAGATTGCCGAGCGTCTGGTGCGCCAGCTTCTCGTCGCCGCGCCGCATGCTCATCAGCACGCTGCCGCAGATCGCGGTGAATCCGACAACGACGATCGCCGCAGCGGCCAGCAGCCAGCGCGGAGAAATCCGGCGAGTCGTTTCGGTGGCATTGCGGGCGAACATGGCTTCGTCGATCAAAAGGACTGCGTTGCAATGACCGATGCATAGCATCGCAACCGGTAATTCTTTGACAGCTACGCGACGATCAACAGTTTGGTTTCGCCGTTTTGCGACGGGCGGTTAATGGAAAGTGAAGAAAATTCGCAGGGTTTGGCCGCGAATGCGCGACATGAAATATGGGCGTGCCGCGCGGACACGCCCGTAGGATCGGTGGGGGCCTGGAAAGCCGTTGTCCCGGCGTCACTGCATGGCGCCGGCCACCATGATGTCGCGGCCGGAGCGATATGCGGTGTCGTCGCAGGTCAGCGCCACGGCGATGTCGGCGATGCCTTCGGTCGTGTGGTTGCGCGCGGCGGGCAAGGCGACGAACTGCCGGTTGCGCACGTTGCCGTCGAGCACGTCGATGGCGGCGGGTTCCTCCGGGCCGAGCATCCCGGGCGCGATGGTGCTGACGCGGACATTGCGCGTGCCATAGGCGCGCGACAACCCGCGGGTCATGGCATCGATGGCGGCATCCGCGCCGGGGTCCGGCAGCGATGCGGGCGCTGTCGGAATGCCATCGAGCGCCGAGAGGTTGATGATGCTGCCGCCGTCCATGCCGAACATGCGCACCGCCTCCTGACACAGCAGCATGGCGCCGAACACCTTGAGCTCGCGCTGCCGGCGCTGTTCGTCCTCGCACATCACGTCCCGCGCGTCGCTCCGCGCGAAAGCGCCGTTGTTGACGAGAATGTCGAGCCGGCCGAAGGTCGCCGCGATTTCCTCATAGAGCCGCCGCACATCCTGCCAGCGGGCGGTGTCGCCTTGCACGGCGATGGCCTGGCCGCCGCGCCACACGATTTCGGCGACCACGCGCGCCGCGCCGCGGGGATCATCTGCGTGATGCACGATCACTGCCGCGCCTTCCGCGCCGAAGCGCCGCGCAATGCCCGCGCCGATGCCGTCCGCGGCGCCGGTCACGAGCGCAACTTTTCCTGCCAGTCTGGTCATGGCATGTCCTTGAATTGGGATGATGTCTGTCTTGATCGTCAGTCGTGTGCATAGATTTTGGCGGAATCGATCCGGGCGTCATCGCGCCGACAACTGTCTGGACGCGCAAGGCGGAGAATTCGACCCGATACCCGTATGGCCTGGCAGATCCGAGGCCCGCGGGCGGCTCGCCGATCTGCTCTGTGGCTGGTGATCTTATCGCAAATGCAGGCACGCCTGCGTTAGCGCGATCCTGCATCTGTTTTGCACGATCCTGCAAAAGTGATCGCGCAGCCATTTCACGGCCACGGCACTGCACCTAGATAGACCTCGGCATAAAAGGCCTGCCGCCTGAGGGGTTTGCGTGTGACCGAGACGATTCGTGAGATTGCCGACATCATTGCCCGTTACGCCGCCAATGGCAGCGATTATGCCGCGGGCATGAAGAGCCTGTTCCTGAAGCGTCAGGCCGAGCCGACGCAATTCGTGCATACCGCGCAGTGGCCGTGTTTCGGCCTCGTGGTGCAGGGCGCCAAACGGCTGCAACTGGGCACTGAGATCTACAACTACGCCGCCGGCGATTATGTGCTGGTGTCGCTCGACCTGCCCATGTCGTCCTGCATTGTCGAGGCCTCCGAGGCGGAGCCGCATCTCGGCATGGGCCTCGCCATCGATCCGCAGCATCTCAAGGACGTGCTCGGCCGGTTCGGCCAGGGATTCAGCAACGGCCATGCCCATGCGCCGGCGCATCCCGCCGTGCCGGAGCGTGGCGTCGTCGTCGCCAAAGCCTCCGCCGATCTGCTCGACGCCACCTTGCGGCTGCTGCGCCTGCTCGACCGGCCGCAGGACATTCCGGTCATGGCGCCGCTGCGGGAGCAGGAGGTACTATATCGCCTGCTGGTCGGCCCTTACGGCGCGCGGCTGCGGCAGATCGCGCTGGCCGAAAGCCCGAGCAACAAGGTCGCCAAGGCGATTTCCTGGCTGCGCAGCAATTATGCCAGCCCGCTCCGCATCGAGGATCTCGCCGACCGCGTCGGCATGAGCGAATCCTCGCTGCATCACAATTTCAAGACCGTCACCGCGATGACGCCGATGCAGTATCAGAAGCAGCTAAGACTGCACGAGGCGCGCCGGCTGATGCTGGTGGAGCGCCTCGATGTCGGCAGCGCCGGCTATGCGGTGGGCTATCAGAGCCCGTCGCAATTCTCCCGCGAATATGCCCGGCTCTACGGCCAGCCGCCGATCCGCGACGTCGGCAGTGCGCGCGGCCCCGTGCTCGGAGGCGAGGTGCGCATCGCGGGCTGAGTGACGTTGTCACGCTGACTTCTCGCGAGTACCCGCTCTTTATTCCCCTCTCCGCCGGCGAAGCGCAGCTTCGCGCGGTGGGAGAGGGGGCCTGGGCAGCCTCCGGCTGCCGTTCTTGAAAAGAGACGCCGATGCAACGCATCGGCTATGGCGCAGCGAAGGCGGGAGAGGGGGACTTTCCGCACGCTCCGACTTCGCGTAACCCCTCTCTGGCCCTCTCCCGCCCGGCGTCGCGGAGGAGAGGGGACAAGAAAGAGGGAGCAAGCGCATCCATGATCTCTGCGGTGATCTTTGATTTCGGCGGGGTGATCACCTCCTCGCCCTTCGAGGCCTTTGCGCATTACGAGCAGAGCCATGGCCTGCCGAAGGACATCATCCGCCGCACCAATGCGGACAACCATTTCGAGAATGCCTGGGCGAAATTCGAGCGCGCCGAAATCGATCTCGCCACCTTCGACGCGCTGTTCGCCGCCGAGTCCAAAGCGCTCGGCGCCGAAGTGCCGGGCCGCGATGTGGTCAAGCTGCTGAAGGGCGAGATCCGCCCCGAAATGGTCGAGGCCCTGCGTCGTATCAAGGCGGCGTTCAAGACCGGCTGCATCACCAACAACCTGCCGGCCAACGCCATGGGCTCCACCGACGGCCGCGCTCTCTATGTGGCCGAGGTGATGGTGCTGTTCGACCACGTCATCGAATCCGCCAAGATCGGCCTGCGCAAGCCCGATCCGCGCATCTACACGATGATGACGGACAGGCTCGCAGTCGATCCGAAGACTTGCGTCTATCTCGATGACCTCGGTGTCAACCTCAAGCCCGCGCGCGATCTCGGCATGACCACGATCAAGGTGACATCAGCCGCGCAGGCGATCGCAGAGCTGGAAGCCGCGACGGGATTGAAGCTGACGTAAGCGCTGACGCTACTCCGGTGTCACGACGCACCGGCAGTTATGCTCCCTCCCCCCTTGCGGGGGAGGGTCGGGCAGGGGGGTAACCCCAGACTCCGGCGTGTGTGGCACCCCCACCCTGACCCTCCCCCTAGCGAAGCTGCGCTTCGCGCGGAGGGGGAGGGGACACTCCTGTTCAGCGCTCACACACAAAAAAAACGGCGCGCCTCCCCAGCGCGCCGCTTCTCCTCAGCCAATTCCGCGATCAAATAATCGAGCGATCCACGTTGCGCACCTCGCCGGTGCGCGCATCGATATCGACCTGGATCCACTTGCCATAGTTGTCGCGGCCCTCGATCTCCCATTCATTGTCGTCGAAATGGGTGTTCTGCACCGTCACCACGCCGATCCCCGCGGCGATCGCCAGCGCGTCCTGCAGCGTCAGCGGGCCGGACGGCACCGGCATCATGGCCGCCCGCGGGGCGGGCTGGCGGACATAGACGTCGGCGGCAAAAGCCGGCGCAGCCGAACCGAGCGCGCCCGCCAGTGCCAGCGTAAACAGGGCTTTTCGCAGGGTCTGTTGCATCGAAAATCTCCTCATCTGTCCCACGCGCCGCATGCGGCACAACCGGGTTAAGAACGGTGCACGCTGCACTGCGTTCCCGGAGGAAATGAGGCGATGTTGTGGGGGTGCAGTTTCTACATCTCTTACCGGGGCGAGTTCGAATTGAGAAGCCATTCGGATGGGGGAACTACCTAGACTACTCCGCTGCATTCACGGCAGGTAGCGCCACGGTCTCGATCCGCGTGAGGTCGAGCTTGCCGGAAGCCTGATCGATATCGAAGCCCACCACATCGCCGTTGGCATCGAGATCGACCACGAGGCCAGCCACGATCTCCCGGCTTTCGATGCCGGGCACATCTTTAAGCTCGATATAGAGACTGTCCGTCTCAGGATAGTAATGCAGCTTCATGGCGCATCCTCGCGGAAGTTGCGGTCGAAAAAGGCGTTATGGACCGTCTCCCCATCGTTCAGTGTAACCACGCGAAGATAGCGCGGTCGAGCCTCCCCCGCGATCAGGATGTGGCCCCAATGCCTGATCCGGCCGTCCCCCTGCACTTCGCGCCGGAGCGGTGTGGCCAGTACCTGATTGATCCAAGCGAGATCCAGGTAGGGCCGCTTCCTGAGTACCTGCTCCGCGAAATACTTCGTCGTCTTCAAGCGCGCCCCCCAGAGCAATATTATGCGGAAGTTTAACACTCGCTAAGGGTGATCATAAAGGAAGGAACAACCTTTTTGTACAACCTTGGAGGAATGGCAGAAGCCCATGCAAGACAACAGATAGTTGCCGAAAATTTCATCGCCCGTTGGTCCGGCCAGGAGGGCGGCCAGGAACGCGCGAATTATTCGCTGTTTCTGTCCGAGCTCTGCGACGTTCTGGAAGTCTCTCGCCCGGAGCCAGCGCAAGCATCTCACGAACTAAACGACTACGTCTTTGAACGTCGCGTCGAACGACGATTGGCAGACGGCAAAGTCGAGACAGGTCGCATTGACCTCTACAAGCGCGGCCACTTTATCTTAGAGGCGGAGCAAAGCCGCTGGCGCGGTCGGAAAGCTCAGCCGGATCATAGTCCTGACTTGTTTTCGGAGCGAGCGGATGTGACGGAATTAAAGCCCGGTGCAATCGATTATCTGATGATCAACGCACGACGGCAGGCAGAAGGCTACGCGCTGGCGCTGCCCGATGACCATGTATATTCGGTGAACCGCGCCGCGAGTTGAGGCCCGCGCTTGCTGGCCTTAAACGATACATCGCTACTGCCGAAACATCGAAGCATCGTGTCTTCCAGTTTTTGAATAGCTCTATCCTGCCGGACAATAAGCTTATCGCCATTTGTGCTGATGACGCATTCATCCTTGGTGTCATTTCATCCCGCTTTCATACAGTTTGGTCGTTACGCGCAGGTGGCTGGATTGGTGCTGGCAACGACTCTGTGTACGTGAAATCGCAATGCTTCGACCCATATCCATTCCCCGAGGTGAGTTCGGCTCAGAGAAGAGACATTCAACAATTAGCTGAAGAGCTTGACGCTCTGCGTAAGAGTGTTCTTGCGGAGTACCCCGATTTGACACTGACGGCGCTTTATAACGCGCTGAGCGCCATCATTCTTGGGACCGCACTTGACAGTAAACAGCAGGATACTGTTGAGCGCGGTCGAGTTCGAACCTTGCGTGATCTCCATGAGCAAATTGATCTTGCCGTTGCGTCCGCATATCGTTGGTCGGCAAATATTGAGACGAGGAGATTCTATCAAATCTGACAGCGCTTAACGCTCAAAGATGCCAAGAAGAGCAGATTGGGCTAATCCGGTGGGTGCGTCCCGAATATCAAATAGAAAAATTTGGCCCGCTAGCACATC
This sequence comes from Tardiphaga sp., assembly GCF_041424195.1. Lineage (NCBI taxonomy): Bacteria > Pseudomonadati > Pseudomonadota > Alphaproteobacteria > Hyphomicrobiales > Nitrobacteraceae > Tardiphaga > Tardiphaga sp. Next base: position 13,609 of record NZ_JBGMOE010000061.1, read on the forward strand.
GCGTCGACCGTGTTCAGACGATTGAGGTTGGGGAAGCGAGACGAGCGAAACGTGCCTTCCCTCAGGATGGTAAGGCGCAGGCAGAAGAGGTGATCGAGTTGCTGTCTCGCAGCAAGCGTCCGATGACTGCAATTCAGATTGCATCTCAGTTTC
>NZ_JBGMOE010000062.1:0-107268 GCF_041424195.1 Tardiphaga sp.
GACCATGCCGGGCCGGGAATTTCAAGGCACTTTGGCGGACACCAGCCCTCATCCTGAGGAGGCGCCCCTTGGCGCCGTCTCGAAGGATGGCGACAAACATATCATGGTTCGAGACGCGCGCGGCGGCGGAGCAAGCGCTCCGCCTCAGAGCGCGCTCCTCACCATGAGGGCTGAGTTCAACGCCGTCTGGAAATAGGCTATGACGTCGCTGCGGCCGTTCAGACTTCTCCCCTGGAATAACGAGAAGAAGCAAACGCGGCCGCAGGGAGCCTGCCATGCTGGTCGAAACCACGGATTATGAGACGCTCGTCCGCAATTTCCGCTGGGATGTTCCGGAGCGATTCAACATCGCGACGGTGGCCTGCGACCGTCATGCCGACGGTAGCGGGCGGCTGGCGCTGATCTATGTGGACGAGGACCGCGGCACGCATCACTTCTCCTTCGACGAGATGCAGGCTTTCTCGCGCAGCTTCGCCAATGTGCTGAAGGCGGACGGCCTGCAGCGCGGCGACCGCATTGCGGTGTTCTTGTCGCAATCGGTGGAACTGCCGATCGTGCATCTCGCCGCGTTCCGTTCGGGTCTGGTCTCGGTGCCGCTGTTCACGCTGTTCGGCGAGGACGCGCTGGAATTCCGCCTTGCCAATTCCGGGGCCAAGGCCATCGTTACCGACGCGAGTGGCTGGGACAAGTTGTCGAAGATCCGCGAGCGGCTGCCTCATTTACAGGACATCTACGTCACGGACAGTGCACCGCATGCCGGCGCCAAACCGTTCTGGTCCGCGATCGAGGCGGCGTCCGAAGACTTCACCACGGTCGATACGTCCTGTGACGATCCCGCGATCATCATCTACACCTCGGGCACCACAGGAAATCCCAAGGGCGCGCTGCATGCGCATCGCGTACTGCTCGGCCATCTGCCCAATGTGGAGATGGTGCATGGTTTCTTCCCCAAGCCCGGCGATGTCTACTGGACGCCGGCCGACTGGGCGTGGATCGGTGGACTGTTCGATGCGCTGTTTCCGGCCTGGTATCACGGCGTTCCCATTGTCGGTTATCGCGCGAAGAAATTCGAACCGGCAGCCGCGATGCAGCTGATGGCCGATCACAAGATACGCAACGTGTTCCTGCCGCCGACCGCGCTGAAGCTGATGCGGCAGGCAAACGTCAAACATGATGGCGTGAAGCTGCGCAGCATGCTCACCGGCGGCGAGTCGCTCGGTTCGGAATTGCTCGACTGGGTGCGCAATACGTTCGGCATCGACGCCCATGAGATCTACGGCCAGACCGAATGCAATCTGGTGGTCGGCAACAATGCCGACCTGTTCCCGATTCGGCCGGGCTCCATGGGCAAGCCGACGCCGGGCTTCGATGTGCGTATCGTCAACGAACAGGGCGAGGAATTGCCGCGCGGCGAGCGCGGCATCGTGGGGGTGCGCCAGCCCAATCCCTGCACCATGCTGGGCTACTGGCAAAACCCGGAAGGCACCGCGAAGAAATTCGCCGGCGAGTTTCTGCTGACTGGCGATCTCGGCATTCAGGATGATGACGGCTACTTCTGGTATGTCTCGCGCGAGGACGACGTGATCACCTCGGCCGGCTATCGCATCGGCCCCTCCGAGATCGAGCATACCTTGTTGAAGCATCCGGCGGTGGCGCTGTCGGCAGTGGTCGGCATTCCCGATCCGATCCGCACCGAGGCGGTGAAAGCCTGGATCGTGCTGCGGCCGGGCTTCGCGCCCAGCGACGCGCTGGCGCGCGAGCTGCAGGACTTTGTGAAGTCGCAACTCGCCGCCCATGAATATCCGCGCCATGTGCAGTTTGCGGAGAGCCTGCCGATGACGGCGACGGGGAAGGTGCTGCGGCGGGAGTTACGGGCGCTGGGGTAGCTCGGACCTCATGGTGAGGAGCGCGCCCGCAGGCGGAGCGCTTGCTCCGCCGCTGCGCGCGTCTCGAACCATGGCCACGAGCGCCCGAACCCATCCTTCGAGACGGCGCAAGTGCGCCTCCTCAGGATGAGGTTCTACGAAATCACATCCCCGGCACCTTGATCCCCATCTCCTTCAACGCCGCGAGCAGCCGCAGCGGTGGCTCCATCTGGATCGCCGGGACCTTGCCCGTTTCCAGCAAGCTCTTCAGTCCCGACAGGATCGCCGGCCAGCCGGCGCGGCCGCCGGAGAGGATGTCGTCGCTGAGTTCGCGGTCATGCGATTGCGTCAGTGTCAGCTTCACCGCCTCACCGGATGGCGCGATGTCATAGGTCACCAGCGTTGAGCCCAGCGCCTCGACAAGTCCGGGCCAGTTGACGTCCCAGGTGATGACAAGCTTGCGCGGTGGATCGCAGGTGATGACTTCGCCGGAGATATGCAGCGATCCGTCCGGCATCAGCACCCTGAACGTACCGCCGACTTTCTGCTCAAGTTCGACGGCAAAGCCGGAAAAATACTGCCGGCTGAACTCTGCCGAGGTCAGCGCCTGCCAGACTTTCTCCGGCGTGGAGGCAATGTAGATCGTGTAGGCGAAGGCGGGTTTGAATGTGCTGATATCCATCGGCTGCTCCTTACGTCTCGCTCGTCGGGTCGAGCGACAGTGGCTGCCCGGTTTCGAGGAAGGTCTTCAGGCTTGCGAACACCATCGGCCAGCCGCGGGAGATGCTCGGCAGCACTTTGCTGTGATCCGGGAAGCCCTGATGTGTGACGGTGAGTTTGACCACCTTGCCGCGTGGTTCGAGATCGAGCGTGACGCGAGACGGCTTCTCCGTGGCTATGTCGTCGTCATAGATCGGATGCCAGCTATATGAGATCCGGCGCGGTGGATCGGATTCCAGAATCACGCATTCATCCATCACGATGCCGCCCTTGCCGAGCGTCATGGCCGAACCGACTTTCCAGTCGCTATCGAGGCGGTAACCGAACCAGTAGCGTTCGGTGAAGTCGCCGTTCGTCAGTGCCTGCCAAAGCTTGTCAGGCGTGGTCTCGATGAAAGTGACATAGACAAATTCCGGCTTACTCATCACGCGTCTCCAGCTGTCGTTTCAACTCGCTGAGCGCGGCGAGCCTGCCGCGCTCGAATTTTCTGATCCAGCGCTCGCCGATCTCATGGATCGGGACGGGATTGATGTAGTGCAGCTTCTCGCGGCCATGCCTGATGGTGGCGACGAGATTGGCCGCTTCCAGAATTGCAAGGTGCTTGGTCACGGCCTGCCGTGACATGTCCAGCCCGTCGCAGAGCTCGTTCAGCGTCTGGCCGTTGTCGGCGTGAAGCCGGTCCAGCAATGAGCGCCGCGACGCGTCGGCCAGTGCCTTGAAGACCTCATCCATGGCCGGGATAATAGGCAACCAAATGGTTGCCTGTCAAGCGATGCTCTTGTCTGGTGCAGCGCGTGGGCTAGAGTTCGGCCACCAGCAAGACTCCCCTGAGAGAAACGCCATGTCGCTTCAAGTCTATCTCGCGTTCGTCGTCGCCTGCATCGCGCTGGCGCTGCTGCCGGGTCCGAATGTCACGCTGGTGATCGCCAATGGGCTGCGTTACGGCACGCGTGCGGCGATGATCAGCATTGCCGGCACGCAAGCGGGGCTTGCCGTGGTGATCGGCATCGTCGCGCTCGGTCTGGCGACGCTGATGGCCACCATGGGCTACTGGTTCGACTGGGTGCGCTTTGCCGGCGCTGCCTATCTGGTGTGGCTCGGCATCAAGCTGGTCCGCGCGCCGGTCGAGGGCATCGACGCCGATACGCCGCCGGCGCCGCCGCGCGGCGGGTTCTTCCTGCAGGGCATGATGGTGCTGCTCAGCAATCCGAAAGTGCTGGTGTTCTTCGGCGCCTTCATTCCGCAATTCGTCGACATGGAGAAGAACCACTTCCTTCAGGTCGGGATCCTCGGCGCCACATTCATGGTGACGGCGGCGCTGACGGACATGGTCTATGCGGTGGCGGCGGGCCGCGCGCGACAGTTCTTCTCGGCACGGCGGACACGGCTGCTGTCGCGCATCTCCGGCGGCTTCATGATCGGCGGCGGGGTCTGGCTGGCGCTGACACGCGCCCGCTGAACCTTATGCCGCGTCCGCACGTCCAACGATCTGAGGGCGCCGCCGGCGTTCGTGCCGCAAGGATCCGCCGTGCCCGACATTCCCTGGTTCGTCTATGCCATGCTGCTGGCGCCGTTCGGCCTGATCCTGGCCGCCGCCGGCACTAAATATCTGCAGGTCCGTGCTGCCAGCGACTGGCCATCCACCTTCGGCAAGGTGATTGTCTCGACATCCGAAGTACGTAACGTCGAGGTGCTCGACGACACCCGGGAAGATCGCAAACGGACCGAGCAGCGCAACTTCGCGAATATCGTCTACGAATATACAGTCAGCGGACAGAAGCTCACCAATAACCGCGTCAGCATCGGCGAAGACCGCGGCAATTTCGAAGTCGCGGAAACAATCGCGCGCTATCCGGTCGGCACTGCGGTGATGGTCTATTACAATCCGCGGCACCCGCGCGATGCCGTACTCGATCGCGAGATGCCGAAGGGGATCGGCGGCTGCCTTGGCATCGCCGCCGTCATCGTGCTGACGCTTGTGATTGGCGGCATCTTCGGTGCGGCACGCATCAATGAATTCATCGCCGCACATCTGACCGACCCAAAGGTGTCTCCGATGGTGACGGCGCTTTGCGGGTTCGGCTTGCTCGTTGCCTTGTTCGGCCTGGCGCTGCACCGGCAGGGGTCGCTGGCGCGGAAGTGGCCGGTGGTGCCGGGCACCGTCAAACTGGGCGCGCCCGAAACTTATGTGAGTCGCGACAGCGATACCGGGCGCAGCGGGCCGGTGATGCAGACCCGGAACGTGCAGTACAACTATCGCTTCAAGCACGTCGCCTATATCGGGTCCGCCGGAAGCCTGAGCACGAGCAATCCGAACCCGCCGTCATGGCAGTTGCGGCTGTTCGGGATGGATTACAAGAACGGCGATGCGGTGAAGGTCTTCGTCAATCCCGACAATCCATCCGATTCGACACTGCGTCCCGGAGGTCGTGCCGCCTATTTCCTGTGGATGGTCGCGGCGGGATTTATGGTGGTGGCCTATTTCATCGCGACGCACGGCTAGGCACTTCGCGCCGCGCGGGTGCATTGGCAGCTACAAGGCTACAGGTGCGAGGCGTGCGGCGTGATCAGCGTCGCCTCGATTTCCGTGAAGATGCGCGTCAGCCGCTCCGCCCATTCGGTCTGACCGCTTGCGTCCGTGATCAGATCCTGCCGGATCTCGATCCCCGTATTCATCAGTCCGCGTTTCTCGCCATGCACGGGGATCGTGTAGTCGGTCGCATCCGAGACTGCATAGGGTTCGTTGTCGCCCACCACCAGATCGGCTTCGGAGCGCAAATGATGCAGCAGCACTGGCGGCAGTTTGGTGTCGTGCTGATACAGAGTGCCGATATGCCAGGGGCGCTGAATGCCCGCATAGACCGGTGTGAAGCTGTGCAGCGACACCAGCACCGTCGGCTGCCCGTTCGCCAGCCGTGCATCGATCACCTCGTCGATGCGGCGGTGATACGGATCGAAGATCAGCTCGCGCCGCCTCGCCTTGGCGTCCTGCGTGAGGCCATCATTGCCGGGCACTGTGGTCGCTTCGCTGATCAGTGGAATCGCGCTCACCGCGTCCGGAGGCCGGTTGCAGTCGATCACCAGCCGCGAATAGCGTTGCGCCACCAGATGTGCATCGAGCGCCCGAGCCATCTGCTCGGCGACGCCGGCGATGCCGACATCCCAGGCGATGTGGCGGGCGAACTCGCTTTCGGGCAGGCCGAGATCGCCGAGCATCTCCGGAACCAGCCGGCCGTAGTGATCGCAAGTCAGGAGAAAAGGGGACGTTCCCCGGATATTGAGCTCCAGAACCGGAGGAACTTCCTCTGGCCCGAGGTGTAGAACCGTGTCCTGATGGCTATCCAAAGGCTTTCCCAATCTGCCTAACGATGCGGCATTCCGGCCTGTGATTGCCGGGCCTTCCGTAAAAATGTCTTCCGTATAAGCTGCACGGGACAAATCACGCATGAACGATCCATTGATGCCCCTGCTTACGATTCATCACAAGACCGAATATCGCTACGCACATCCCGTTGCGTTTGGCGAGCACCGGATCATGTTGCGGCCGCGCGATGGCCATGATCTGCGCATGCTCAATGGCAGGCTGGAGATCACGCCGGAGCCGGCATCGCTGCGCTGGATCCACGACGTGTTCGGCAATTCGGTCGCCATTGCCACTTTCGATGAGCACGCGCGCAAACTCACTTTCGTGTCCACCGCAACCATCGAACATCTGCCGTCGGACGAGTTCGCGCTGACGGCCGACGACAAGGCCTATTTCTATCCGTTCCTGTATGACGCCGAGGAACTGCCGGATCTGCAGGAATTCATCCGGCCGCAATATGGCGATCCCGATGGCGAACTCGCCGCATGGGCGCGCGGCTTTCTCGATCCGCAGGGCCGCACGCCGACTTACAATATTCTCTCCGGCATGACGCTGGGCATCCGCAAGCAGTTCGCCTATCGCAAGCGCTACGAGCATGGCACCCAGCATCCGCTCGATACGCTGCAGACCAAATCCGGCACCTGCCGCGACTTCGCGCTGTTCATGATCGAGGCGCTGCGCCGGCTCGGCATCGCCGCGCGTTTCGTGTCGGGCTATCTGTTCATCCATGGCGACCGCGATCACAATTATGTCGGCGGCGGCTCCACCCATGCCTGGGTGCAGGTCTATCTGCCTGCTGCAGGCTGGATCGAATTCGATCCGACCAACGGCATCATCGGCAGCAAGGATCTCATTCGCGTCGCCGTGGCGCGCGATCCGCGCCAGGCGGTGCCGCTGCACGGCACCTATATGGGCTCGGCAGATGCGCTTCTCGGCATGGATGTGAGTATCAATGTGGTGTCCGCCGGCGACGATGTCGCCGCGGCGCTTGCCGAGAAAGTCTGACCGACACCATGCCCGATCGCGTTTTCGTCTATGGCACCCTCATGCGCGGCTTCGATCATCCGATGTCGAAGCTGCTGTCATCCGGCGCGGATTTTCTCGGCGAAGCCTCGTGCCGCGGCAGGCTGTATATGGTCGCGCATTATCCGGGCCTGCTGCATTCCGACGATGCCCGTGACATCGTATTCGGCGAGCTGTTTCGGTTGCGCAAGCCGGATGAGCTGATGGCAGCGCTCGACGACTATGAAAGCGTCGGCCCAGATCACCCGCAGCCGACGCTGTATCTGCGCGAGCGGATTGCCGTGACGCTGGCCGATGGCAGCGTGAGCGAAGCCTGGACCTATATTTACAACAGGCCGGTCGATGAAACGACGCGCATCAGGTCGGGCCGCTTCCTGGCGCCTTAGAGCATGATCCGGAAAAGTGGAAACCGGTTTTCCGAAAAGATCATGCTCAAATAGAAAATCTAACCTTCCTTGCGTCTGCCCGCCACTTCCAGCCCGAACAGCGCCAGCGCAATCAGCGATGCACCGATGCCGATCAAGGCGATCATCGAGGTGCCGCCCGATGCCACCGCAAACCCGCTAAGGCCTGAACCGACCGCGCCGCCGAAAAAGGCGCAGGCGAGAAACAGCGCGTTGAGCCGGCTGCGGATATGGCCGGCGAGGGCGTAGATCGCGCGCTGTCCGGCCACCACATTGCCCTGCGTGCCGGCGTCAATCAGGATTCCCGCGATGACGAACAGCGTAATGGCAAGCGTGCCGCCGGTGTGGCCGGCGATCCAGGTCAGCACGAAGCTCGCGAGCACCAGCAGCATCGCGGTGACGGTGACGAGATCGCCGCGGCCGCGATCGGCGAGGCGTCCCGCGAGCGGTGCCACCAGTGCGCCGCCGGCGCCCGACAGCAGGAAGGCCGACATGGCGATATGGCCGAACGCGAATGGCGGCTGCTCCAGCACCAGCGGCATCGCCGTCCAGAACAGGCTGAAGGCGCCGTAAAGCAGGCACTGATAGGCCGAACGCTGCTGCAGCACCCGCGTGGTCAGCATCAGATCCCACAGCGAGTGGATCAGCGTCGCATAGGTCAGTTCATGCGTCGGTTGCCGGCGCGGCAACGCGACCATCATCAGCGCGAACACACCGCACATCAGCACCGCCGACATCACGAACACCGCGCGCCAGCCGAATGAGCCGGCCACCATGGTGGCCAGCGGCCGCGACAGCAGGATGCCGAACAAAAGCCCGCTCATCACGGTCCCGACGATCTGCCCGCGAATACGCTCGGGTGCGAGATGTGCCACCACCGGCATGATCATCTGGGTGCCGACGGCGGTGCCGCCAAGCAGCAGCGATGAGGCGAGGAAGATCGATGCCGTTGGTGCCGCCGCCGCGATCAGCAGGCTCGCGATCAGGCAGCCGAGCGTCACCAGGATCAGCGTCTTGTTCTCGACGAGATCGCCGAGCGGCACCAGGAACAAGAGTCCCAACACATAGCCGAACAGGACCATGGTGAGCATGACGCCGGCGGATGACAGGTCCAGCCCGAAGGCTTCGCTGATCGGCCCGACCAGCGGCTGCGCGTAATACACATTGGCGACGGTGACGCCGCAGGCGACGGCAAAGGAAAAAATCAGCCAGCCGCCGGGACCGGAGTCGCGGGGGGCGTGTTCGGACGATGGCGTCATGGAGGCTTTCAGGCGGGCGGGACGATCGCCGGGAGATATGACGCATGTGATGCCATGCCAGAAGTGCGGCATCTTGAATGGGAGCCATGCAGGTCGGATGTTCGGGCCTTGTCAGGCGGTTGACGTGCACGCCGCCTTTGGTGCCGGTCCCGCCCTCAGCCGCTCCCACGGAGCGGCGGGGAATGCCGGGAGAACTATGCCCGTTTCTTGGTCTTCGGCTTGGCCTTCTGCAGCATGTAAGACCGCAGCACCGCATTCATCCGGCCCTGATAGCCGTCGCCCTCGCTCTTGAAGAAATCCAGAACGTCCTCGTCGATGCGGATGGAGATGGCTTTCTTCTTTGCAGGCATGAGGAGGACAGCTTTGGACCAATCGATATCCTCGAATTCCTTCCAATCGGGATCATTGGCAATCGCGGTTTCGATGTCCTTCTCCGTCAACGCGTCGAAACGCGCCCAGTCAGTCTTTCCCTTGCGGCGATCGCCCCATTGTCGCGTTACGATATGCTCTTTCTTCATTTGGTCTCGGATGGCGCGCGGAAATGATCCTGATCAGTTCACTTCGGTGTGTGAAAATAACCGAAATGATTCGACCATTAGCTTCCCCTATCGCTATCCATCGCTCCTCGTTGTTACGGGGTGAACGCCAGGCAATGATCGGTGAGTAAAAGATCTCACTTGCCTCTTCAAAAGCAATGTTGTGCTTCTTTAGGTTCGCTTGGCTCTTGAGATCATCCCATTCGAAGCCCGCGGGCTCCAGAGTCTTAAATCTCGTATCGCGTTCGGCCGTCATCTGCGCCCCATCGAGAAGAAGTTACAATCTGCATTGCCTTCTTCAAGTTTGGAACGAGCCGTTCAGTGCGATGATTGTATATACAAAAGTATTTCGTGTTGGTCAAGGCTTAGTGGATATCAAACCACCACCTTCACCACCCGCACATCGACCTCGCGCTCCACATAGCTCCATTCTTCGGTCTCGCGCAGGCCGCCGACGAGATCCTCGAATTCCTGCGCGTGTTCCGGCGCATATTCGAACCAGGTGAGGAAATCGAACGGCTCGCCGAGATCGCGCGAATGATAGAGCTGGCGCGCGATGGCCGGCAGGTATTTCAGGCTGTCGGCGATGTGGCGGGATTTGTCCTCGAATATGCGGCGGCGCTCGTTCTGGGTCATGTCCCACCAGGCGGCGTTCTTCCTGATCGGGATCAGCGCGCCATGGGTCGCCTCTGGTCGGCCGAGCCCGGCCTGTGCTGCAACCAGCGCGATCTTCTCGGTGCGCTCGACATAGCGGACATGACTGGCGACGCCGGCGAGGCGCCATGATGTCTGCGAGGGCAGCAGCGGCAGCGAGATGGCGTCGGCATGGGTGATGGAGAGCGCGTTGACGGGTTTCAGCGTCTCGCCCTTGACCGGCGAGATCGAGATCACCTGCCATGCACCGGTATTTCCGCCGCGGAATGTCGTGAACATGGGATATGAGAGCGTGGAACCGGGGTGAGTTCAAGCAAATTGAAACAAGCTTGCCACAGCTACGTCATTCCGGGGCGTGCGAGCGAAGCTCGCGCGAACCTCAGCCGTTCCAATTGGAATGGCGGGGAATCTCACCAAAAACTCCGTCCTCATGGTGAGGAGGCGCTCTTGCGCCGTCTCGAACCATGATGTGGGGTGCGTCTCCAGCGAATGGCCCGCCATCCCCAGCGAATGGCTCCGCCATTCGCAAGGAGACGCGCGCAAGGGCGCGCTCCTCAGGATGAGGTTGGAGTGTAGCGCAACCCGATCCGGCCCGGCCCTGCCCTGTGAATAGCGGTATTAATAACAGCCGGTTCAAATCTGCTCCCGGAAAACCTATATCCATGGTCGGCTGGGCTCAGACCCGGTCCTGGGCCGTTTGACCGGCAACGCTTACCTAACCCGATCGACCCATAAACACCCCATGCGCTTCACGCCCCAATTCCTCGACGATCTGCGTGCCCGGCTTCCGGTTTCGGAAGTCGTGAGCAAGCGCGTCAAGTTGAAGAAGGCCGGGCGGGAGTGGAAGGGGCTGTCGCCGTTCCAGCAGGAGAAGTCGCCATCGTTTTTCGTCAATGACGAGAAGGGATTTTACCACGACTTCTCCAGCGGCAAGCACGGCGACATCATCAATTTCGTGATGGAGACCGACGGCGCCAGTTTCGTCGAGGCGGTGGAGCGGCTGGCGCAGATGGCGGGCGTGGCACTGCCGGCGGCGACGCCCGATGCCGCGCGCCACGAGCAGCGCCGCAAGACGCTCTATGACGTGATGGATCTCGCCGCGAAATTCTTCGCGGAGACGCTGGTGGGGCGCGAAGGCGCCCGGGCGCGCGGCTATCTCGCCGATCGCGGCATCACGCCTGCGGTTCAGCTCCAGTTCCGCATGGGCTTTGCATCCGAAGATCGTTTCGCGCTGAAGGAATATCTCGGCGCCGCCGGCGTGCCGGTGTCCGACATGGTCGAGGCGGGCCTGCTGATATCAGGCGAGGACATCCCGGTGCCCTATGATCGCTTTCGCGATCGCGTGATGTTTCCCATTTCCGACGTGCGCGGACGCGTCATCGCCTTCGGCGGCCGTGCGCTGAAAAAGGATGCGCCGGCGAAATATCTGAACTCGCCGGAAACGCCGCTGTTTCACAAGGGCGACAATCTCTACAACCTGCCGATGGCGCGCAAGGCCGCCCATGACGGCGCGCCGCTGGTGGTGGTCGAAGGCTATGTCGACGTCATCGCCATGGTCGGCGTCGGCTTTCCCGGGGCGGTCGCCCCACTCGGCACCGCGCTGACCGAGAACCAGCTTCAACTGCTCTGGAGGATGGCCGACGAGCCGATCCTGTGTTTCGACGGCGACAGGGCCGGCCAGAAGGCGGCCTGGCGCGCGGCGGAACTGGCGCTGCCGCATCTCAAGCCCGGCAAGAGCTTGCGTTTCGCGCTGCTGCCCGAAGGGCAGGACCCCGACGACCTCGCACGTTCCGGCGGCCGCGCGGCCATCGAGGACGTGATGGCGGCGGCGGGCACGCTGTCGGACCTGATCTGGGCGCGCGAGATCGCCGGCGGTACTTTCGCGACGCCGGAGCGCCGCGCGGCGCTGGAGGCGCGGATCAACGAATTGTCGAACGGCATCCGCGACGAGGTGGTGAAGAAATACTACCGCCAGGACATGACCGAGCGGCTGCAGCGCGCCTTCGGCACCGGCCCGCGCAACTATGGCGCTAACAATGGCGGCCGCGGCGGCTTCCAGCCGGGCGGCGGCGGTTTTGCGCGCAGTCCGCGCCCGTTCACGCCCGGTCCGGCCGGGCGAATCAGTGGCGGCGGGCGGTTTGGGGCCAATGCCGGGCCGCAAACCATCCAGCGCGGGCCCTATCAGGTGGTCAGTCCACAGCTTGCGACCTCCTCGATCATGCGCGGCCAGCGCAGCGCCATTTCCCGGCGCGAGGCGCTGATCGTGCAGTCGCTGATCAACCATCCCTGGTTGCTGCATGACCGGCTGGAGGAGGTGGCGGCGCTGGAACTCGCCCATCCGGAGATGCACAAGCTGCGCGCGGCGATCATCGCGGCCTTTGCCCATGAGCATCATCATGGCGACGAGGCCGAGCAAAGTGCGGAAATGCGTTCAGATCTGGTTAAGGCCGGGTATTCCGAGCAATTACAACACGTTGAGCAGGCAGTTACCACCCAGGCGGTATGGGCGGCCCGGCCCGGCGCGGCCCGCGAGGACGTTCTTTCCACCTGGACGCAGCTCGTTGCCTTGCATCGCCAGTGGCACTCATTACTTAGAGAACTCAAAGACGCGGAGCTTGCTCTGGGCGCAGAAGCAAGCGAAACGAACTACGGCTGGTTGCGCGATGTGAAGGCCCGGTTGGCTGAGGTCGACGGGATCGAGGCGCTGATCGAGGGGTTCGGAGAATCCTCGGGGCGGTTCCAGCGCAGTTCGTAAGGTCTGCCGAAGGCAACTTTGCTGCGGATGGTGCCCGGGCAAACCGCGAAAAGACTCGCCAAACCCATGGTTTGGCTGCAAAAACAGGGTTAATCCGAGCTTAAGGCTCTCCACGCTAAGGGTCTGGGGCTTAAGTAGTGAAAACCGCGAAGACGACGTCGGGGGTGGCGATGGATATGCGCCGCCCTTTGTGCGTCAAGCGGTGACGATGATTGGATCGGGGCGCCTGCGCCCCCTGGATTGATAGCGGGGCGGTGACGCCCCCGGCGTGAGCGCGTTTCAGGAGCATTGAATGGCCACCAAGGCAAAGACGCTGCAGACCAAGGACAAGGAAAAAGACGACAAGGCAGCTGACGCGCCGGAGAAGGACTCCGCTGAAGCGCCGTCGCCTTTGCTCGACCTGTCCGACGCTGCCGTCAAGAAGATGATCAAGCAGGCCAAGAAGCGCGGCTTCGTGACCTTCGATCAGCTCAACGAAGTCTTGCCGTCGGACACCACCTCGCCCGAACAGATCGAAGACATCATGTCGATGCTCTCCGACATGGGCATCAACGTCTCCGAGAACGAAGACTCGGACGGCGAGGAGGAGAGCAAGGACGACGACGACGATACCGACAACGAACTCGTCGAAGTCACGCAAAAGGCCGTCACCGAAGTCAAGAAGTCGGAGCCCGGCGAGCGCACCGACGATCCCGTCCGCATGTATCTGCGCGAGATGGGCACCGTCGAGCTGCTGTCGCGCGAAGGCGAAATCGCCATCGCGAAGCGCATCGAGGCCGGCCGCGAGGCGATGATCGCAGGCCTCTGCGAAAGCCCGCTGACCTTCCAGGCCATCATCATCTGGCGCGATGAACTCAACGAAGGAAAGATCTTCCTTCGCGACATCATCGATCTCGAAGCGACCTATGCCGGTCCCGACGCCAAGAACAACATGAACCCGGCGCTGATCGCACCGCCGGTCGATGGTGAAGCTGTGGCCGAGGGTGCCGAAGCCGTGGCCGCTCCGCCTGCTGCTCCGCCGTCCGCCACCCCGTTCCGTCCGGCGCCGCCGCGTTCGGCGCCTGCTGCGGCTCCCGCCGGCGAAAGCACGTCGGAAGGCGCTGCCGACGGCGACATGGACGACGACGAGTTCGAGAACCAGATGTCGCTCGCCGCCATCGAGGCCGAGCTGAAGCCGAAGGTGGTCGAGACCTTCGACAAGATCGCCGACAGCTACAAGAAGCTGCGCAAGCTGCAGGAACAGGACATCGCGAACCAGCTCGAGAGCGCCTCGCAGGGCCCCTCGCTGTCGCCGTCGCAGGAGCGCAAGTACAAGAAGCTCAAGGACGAAATCATCGTCGAGGTGAAGTCGCTGCGCCTCAACCAGGCGCGTATCGATTCACTCGTCGAGCAGCTCTACGACATCAACAAGCGCCTCGTCTCGTTCGAAGGCCGCCTGCTGCGCCTCGGCGACAGCCACGGCGTCGCGCGCGAGGACTTCCTGCGCAACTATCAGGGCTCGGAGCTCGATCCGCGCTGGCTCAACCGCGTCTCGAAACTCTCGGCCAAGGGCTGGAAGAACTTCGTCGCGGTCGAGAAGGACCGCATCAAGGAACTGCGCGGCGAAATCCAGCAGCTCGCGGCCCTTACCGGCCTCGAGATCGGCGAATTCCGCAAGATCGTGCACGGCGTGCAGAAGGGCGAGCGCGAAGCCCGCCAGGCCAAGAAGGAGATGGTGGAAGCCAATCTCCGTCTCGTGATCTCGATCGCCAAGAAGTATACGAACCGCGGCCTGCAGTTCCTGGATCTGATCCAGGAAGGCAATATCGGTTTGATGAAGGCCGTCGACAAATTCGAATATCGCCGCGGCTACAAGTTCTCGACCTATGCGACCTGGTGGATCCGGCAGGCGATCACGCGTTCGATCGCCGACCAGGCCCGCACCATCCGCATTCCCGTGCACATGATCGAGACCATCAACAAGATCGTGCGCACCTCCCGGCAGATGCTCAACGAGATCGGCCGCGAGCCGACCCCGGAAGAGCTCGCCGAAAAGCTCGGCATGCCGCTGGAGAAGGTGCGCAAAGTCCTCAAGATCGCCAAGGAGCCGCTGTCGCTCGAAACCCCCGTGGGTGACGAGGAAGACTCGCATCTCGGCGATTTCATCGAGGACAAGAACGCGATCCTGCCGATCGACGCGGCGATCCAGTCCAACCTGCGCGAGAGCACCACCCGCGTGCTGGCCTCGCTCACCCCGCGCGAAGAGCGCGTGCTGCGCATGCGCTTCGGCATCGGCATGAACACCGACCACACGCTGGAAGAAGTCGGCCAGCAGTTCTCGGTGACCCGCGAACGTATCCGCCAGATCGAAGCCAAGGCGCTGCGCAAGCTCAAGCACCCGTCGCGGTCCCGCAAGCTGCGGAGCTTCCTGGATAACTAGCAAGCCTCGTCCGCCGAAGCCTCCTGGCGAAGGCGGATGCGGTCGTTCCTGAATAACTAACCGTCGCTTTCGATCGTTTGATCCTTCTGATGATGCCCGGCCAGCGCGAAGCAAGCTTCGCTAGATGCGCCGGGCATTTTCGTTGGTGCGTGCCGTGCGTTCATACGCCGCCGGCGACCCGGATCCGCCATCCGGAAAGGGCGTTGCGACGAAGAGGTGATGTCGGCCATGACGCGCTCGTCGTTTGATTAGTATGGCTGCAAGTATGTTCCTGTTTTGTTCTTGATGTCAAGAGGCTTCGCAGCCGCGCTTCCTTCACCGCGCCCCGCCGCGTGCAGCGGGGACGCAGGAGGTCGCGGCCGGTGCGCAACACGCCCTTTGATGGAGGCTCACCGCACGCTAGCGTCGCGCATTGCTCTATCCATTTTTCAAAAGGACATTGCCATGACGTCGCTCGCCCCGATGCTGCTCAGCCAGCGCGTTGCCCAGGTCTGCCTGTTTCTGGTGGGCGCCATCGCCATCTTCGGCGGCTCGCTGCAGATGGTTCTCGGCCAGCCCGAGACCGCGCCGCGGCTCGACAATGTGCATCGCTTCATGGGCGGCATCTATCTGATGTCCGGCGTCATGGGCCTGTGGGCGGCATCGACCATTCGCGAGCACAACACGCTGATTGTCCTGATGGCGGCGACGGTGTTCGTCGGCGGCCTCGGCCGCGTGCTCTCGATATCAAAAGTCGGCCTGCCCGAACCGCATGCAGTGTGGATCACCTATCTCGTGCCGGAGCTGGTGCTCCCGTGGATCATCATCGCGGCGCAGATGATGACGAACAGGCAGATGGCGGGCGGGGCGGGGTGAGAAGGTTAGAGCATCCGAGCGGTAATCCGCCAAAATAATATTGTATTGGGTTTGAGTCGGGCTCTCGATTTTCCATACTGTAGAATGAAAAATACTGCGTTCGTTTCGTTGTTTGCGAGTACTCAGATTTACTACGCGAGTTGAATTGACTTTTCACTACCGACGGTAATATTCTATGCCTGCTTACGCGTTGAGCACTTACTAGCTAGGTGCTTGGTCTGGTGTTTCGCTGGACCTCATATTATTGCTGAGTTTTGGCGCCCCAAACGATAGCTCCACGCTGTCGCCCTACGGGACGCTCCGCTCGATAGCGTGGATCTATCGTTTGGGGCTTTAAAGGTAAGCTCTTTTGCCGCTTCCGTTAGCCGATGATTTGGATCCGAACGGGATACATGTTCAGGCTGCGTCGAACATCATATTCCTTTGTGGCGGACAGCGATCAGACCTCTCTGTACCTACTCCGCTGTCTCTTCGCGACGCCTTCCTGAAGGTTGTCGATAATCCGATCTTGAAGAACAGAGACTTAGTTCAAGCGGAAGATATCACTGAAGCGTTCTCTTTCTTCGACATCTACGCCGATATTCTTGAGTTCGAGATCGATATCGCCCAGATAGTCGAGCTCATCATACTATTCTCCGAAAGCGAAGGAAGTCTGGCCGAACTTGGTGCGTTTGCGATGACAGAAGAGATTGCTGCGCATCTTTTCGTAATCGTTCGAGAGAAGCACTGGAAGAAAAGCTCGTTTGTGCGATTGGGGCCGTTGCGACGGATAGAAGGCAGGCATGGGCGAGGGGCTATTTTTATAGTCGAAGATAAAGTTGTTGGAATGCAGGGCGACTCAGCAGCGAAGGTCGACAAGAATTTGCTTGTTGATCTGCTTAAGAAGCCGATTTCCGAAAGGCTGGCAAAGCCGAGTGAACCGTCGACGTTCGATGCGAGTCGGTCGGGTCACGTCATTAAATTGGTTGTGGGGCTGGTCCAAGAGTACGGCGCTCTGCAGATAGCGGAGATTCTTGAGCTTCTCAAAATAATAGGCGTTGGGAAGACCGAGCAAGACGTTCGTAGATATCTTCTCTGCGCTGAGGCAATCGGGTGGGTAGTTCAAATTTCAAAAGGAACTTGCGACTACTACGTTGCAAAAGCAAATAAGTCGGACGCGGCCACAATTCTTTCTAAGAAAGAGGCGGAGATCAGGAATAAGCAACGCAGGCGAATAGCGATTAGAGAGTATTGGGAAAGAGAGGATCCTCAGCGTCACAGAGCAATGTTAGAAGGTGCTCGGGGGATCAGTATATGAGTGATCTCATTCCTCTTCTTATAGCTCAGACTGGGCTCAGCGAGTCTGATATTCTCGGGATCATCCGCAACGCGCCTCGTCGTTACAAGACCTACGCCATTGAGAAACGGAACGGTGGAGAGCGTGTAATATCGCAGCCCGCCCGCGAGCTAAAGGCCCTGCAGCGAATACTTATGGCCGAATTGTTGGCAAAGCTGCCTGTGCATGTTGCTGCGACAGCATATCGCGAAGGAATTTCGATAAAAGCGAATGCTTTGGCCCATGCTCAGAATGGCCCGATAATGAAGTTCGACTTTGAAAACTTCTTTCCTTCAATTACAGCGAGGGACTGGCGAACATACTGCGAGCGGAGATCGCTTTTCCGTAGTGAAGTGGATCTTTGGCTAACTACAAACGTGTTTTTTAAGAAGGACTACGCAAGATCTTCTCTTGTGCTTGCCATAGGCGCTCCGTCGTCTCCGCTTTTGTCGAATATCCTGATGCATGAGTTCGATGAAAAGGTCGCAGAGATCGTTCGCAAGGATCAAGTCACATATACTCGCTATGCCGACGATTTGACCTTTTCAGCAAAGCGGACCGGCTTTTTGACAAAGGTTGAATCTAACCTCAGGAAAATAATCCGGGAGTTAAAGTCTCCATCCTTGTCAATAAATGAAGCGAAAACGGTCCTTGCTACGACAAAGTACAAGCGCTTCGTCACGGGGCTTGTTCTTACCAATGACGGTGCAGTTTCTATAGGCCACGACCGTAAAAGGATAGTTCGTGCAGCCGTGCATCGGGCGCTGACAGGTAAACTTAGTTCAGGCGAGAAACGAGAGTTGGCAGGATTCTTGGCGTTTATTCACGATGTTGAACCGGACTTTCTCGTGCGCATTGAGAATAAATACGGCGCCGGAATTATTAGGCGCTTGCAGGAACAATAGCGTCTGTAATGGCTCGAGAGTATGCCGCAAGAGTGGAACCCTTGAGGTGGTCTAGTGAGTTCATCGAGTCTTGAAATATCAAGCGGCGAAGCCGCAGTGGAGGCCACCTTCACAAGTGAGGGCGTCGTTTGTAGGGCGCCACCCCCACCCGACCGGCCAAGTGGCCGGCCACCCATGGCGGACGAATTCGTCCGCTAGACCCCGCGCAAGGGCGGGGAAGGGATAAAAAGCGAGCTGCCTACTTCTTCTTCGCGCCCACGCGTTCGACGCTCCTGATTTCCAGCGCCGGGCGGCCGGACTTTTCGGCGATCTCGCGGTCCTGCTCGGCGATGGCGGCCTTGGCCGGCTCATCCCCGTCTAGGCCGCCAAGCAGCTCCGAGGGCACGCGGCGGTTGGAGCGCTGCGAGCCGTCTTCATAGAAGACGTTGAAAAAGGCGAATTCGCCTTTGGGGTTGGTACCGGGTTTCTTGGCCATGGCGGTTAAGTGGGCGATGGCGCGGCCGAAGTCAAAGCCAATCGGCGCGGGGCATGCATGCGGTTGTGGGCAAAAAATCGTGAGGGGTGTCCGGGTGATGACGGGACGGGCGGACCTTGGCCTCCCGCGGGGCGCAGGCCGGCTCGCGGCCGCAATGTTCTTAGTTTGTTCTTGACGGATCTGGCAAAAGGAATATGATCCGTTCCGTCCTGCCCCACCGAGAGGGGCGATCGCGATCGTCACGATTGCGGGGCGGGATGCGGTGGACGCCGGAGATGCGGCGTCGCGCGGTGCATGAATGACGGCTGCCCGCGGGCAGGACGGCTCTGCTGTGGTCAGGATACCACTGGGACAGACGGGCCGGCCTACCCAAAGACGGCAAGATCTCCTGCACCACACGGCGGACGACCGTCTTCAAAGGCGAGCGGTCCAAGTCGCGAGATCCCGGCACGTCGCCTTGTGCCATGAGGCCAGCCGGACTCTCCAGCGGAGAGCGGGCAGTCTCTGGAGTGGTGATGAAACTACAGGTTCGGTCACCAGGGTTGTCGCGAAGCGAGCCGTCACCACCCACCGCGTGCGGAACGCCGGGTTGATCCCGGTGGCTCCGAAAGTCCTGACGCATTCCCTTGCGGACGACCGCATCGGCGTCAGGCCCAGGGGTGCATCGGGCACCCGGCGTTCCGCATGCCCTCTCGCCAGGGGGCGGGAATGCAAGGGACGACGGCGCCCCCGCGCCGCAAACAACAGGGGCGATGACGCATGTCCGGTGACAGGTCCGTTGCGGGAGGTTCGGTGCCGGCGAGGGGCCGCCGTTGTCCGGACACATCGCTCATGCCACACTCCGGTATCGCCAACCCCAGCAGGTTTTTCATGACTCGTATCACCGCCATCGCCATTGCCGCTGTGTCTTTTGCCGCGCTCGCCATGACGCCCACGGCCTCGCAGGCCGCCCGATGCGGCGGCGATTTCCAGGGTTTCATCGCGGCCATGTCGCAGGAGGCGGCTGCCGCCGGCGTGTCGCAGGGGGTGATCTCGCAGGCCTTTGCCGGCGTGACGCCGGACCCCGCGGTGCTGTCGTTCGACCGCCGCCAGCGCGGCACCTTCAACAAGACTTTCGAGCAATATGTCTCGACCCGCGTCGGCCAGGGCCGCATCTCCATGGGCCTGCAGATGATGCAGCGCCACGCCTCGCTGCTGTCGCGCATCGAGGCGCGCTTCGGCGTGCCGCCGCAGATCGTGGTGGCGATCTGGGGCCTCGAGTCGGATTTCGGCAAGGGCGATATCGGCAAGATGCCGGTGATCCGCACCCTCGCCACCATGGCGCATGACTGCCGCCGCACCGAACTGTTCCAGGGTGAATTGCTGGCCGCGCTGAAGATCCTGCAGCGCGGCGACCTGCCGCTGCGCGACCTGATCGGCGCCTATGCCGGCGAGATCGGCCAGACCCAATTCCTGCCGTCGAGCTACATCAAATACGGCGTCGATTTCGACGGCAACGGCCATGTGGATCTCCGGCATTCGGTGCCGGACGTGCTGGCCTCCACCGCCAACCTGCTGCACATGGCGGGCTTCAAGGGCGGCCAGCCTTACGGCGAGGGCACGGCGAATTTCGAGGCGATGCGCGAATGGAACAGGGCCACGATCTATCGCAAGACCATCGGCTATTTCGCCGACCGGCTGGCGGCGGGGCGATAGGCCGCGGGACGGGGACGGCAGGCGCACGGGCGCGCGGTGTTAAACTCTTGTTAAGCCGCGCGGCCGCTGGGCGAACCCGCGGAGCCCGGATGGTGAAGGTCGGATTAACCCATTCCCTTTCACCCTTTCAAAACCACGCTGGGGATTATCCGCCGCGAGTCAGATTCCGTTAAGCGTCGCCGACGCATTTTACCACCCACTGGGAACGAGCGGTGAGTGGGACGATGGTGACGGGGATCGACGGCAGCGCGCGACTGCGCGGCACACGACGCGGCGGGTCCGGCCGATGTTGAACGTCAGTACGCTGTTCACGGTGTTCACCGTCAATTTTCTGGCGCTGGGCGTGGTCTGGGCCTATGTGGCCAATAGCTATCCCAACCTGCATGCCGCGCGTTACTGGACCGCGGCGGCTTTCACCGGGGCACTCGGCACCTGCGTCTCGATTCTGCGCGGCGTCGGCGTCGAGCCGCTGGTCACCATCATGCTGGGCAACGGTCTGCTGTTGCTGGCCACCAGTCTCGCCACCATCGGCATGAACCAGTTCTACGGCCGCCCTGCCGGATGGCGCCCGCAAGTGGCCGTCATCGCCGCAAGCGTGGCCGGCCTGCTGCTGTTCACGCTGTGGCACGACGACATGGCGATGCGCGTGATGATCTATTCCGCCGGCCAGTCGGTCACGATTGCCATGACCGTGCCGCTGCTGTTGTCGCGCAAGGATGGCGGCGGCAATGCCGGCGCCCGTCTCGCCGGCTGGCTCGCCATCGTGCTCATCGCCGTGCATGCCGTGCGCTCCGTCGCCGCGCTGACGCAGATCGGCGGCGGCATGACCTTCGCCAATTTCAACAATTTCCAGGCCATGATGGTGCTGGTGCTGGTGTTCCTGGCGATGTCATGGAATTTCGGATTCCTGCTGATGGCCATCGACCGGCTGCGCGGCGAAGTCGCCGAGCTCGCGCTGGTCGACGATCTCACCGGCGTCGCCAATCGTCGTCATCTCGTGCAGCGACTCACCGAGGAATGTGCGCTGGCGCGCCGCACGCAGAAGCCGTTCGCGCTACTGGCCATCGATCTCGACGGCTTCAAGGAAATCAACGACGGCTACGGCCACGCTGCCGGCGACGATTGCCTGCGGCACTTCACGCTGATGACCCAGAGCAAGTTGCGCCCCGGCGATCTTCTGGCACGTTCCGGCGGCGACGAGTTCAGCATCATCCTGCCGTCCACCACGCTCAATGAAGCCGCCGCCATTGCGCGCCGCATCCTCGAGACATGTCGCCTCGATGCTGCTGCTTGTGCGCCGGGCGAGATTTCGGTCGCCGCATCGATCGGCGTTGCGCAGTGGCAACCGCATGTCGGGCAATATCCGGAACGGCTGATCGCAGCCGCCGACCAGGCGCTCTATGCCGCCAAGAACGACGGCAAGAACCGCTTCGCCATCTGCGATCTCGAAGCGCCGTCCATGGTGCCGGAACTCGACATGGATGAAGCGATCGACCGCGCCCGCAAGCTGGCCTGATGGTTCCGCAGGCCCGGTTCATCGTCCTGTCGCGGGTGAGGTCGATGAGTGCGCCGGGCAGGGCGTGACGCGATGCCGCTTGCATAGCTTGCGCCCAGCCCCCATGTCACGGCCATGGTCAGCACAGGTCAATCATACACTTTCGATGCCAGCCG
Organism: Tardiphaga sp.; assembly: GCF_041424195.1. NCBI lineage: Bacteria > Pseudomonadati > Pseudomonadota > Alphaproteobacteria > Hyphomicrobiales > Nitrobacteraceae > Tardiphaga > Tardiphaga sp. Next base: position 21,916 of record NZ_JBGMOE010000062.1, read on the forward strand.
CCCGCGCAAGCCGGCGTCGTCGGCGCATGGTCCGATCATTGATCAGGATGGTTTTGAGGTTCGGCCCGAGCAGCTTCGGCCGGATGTGCAGGGCTTCCGGTTTGACTTCGGAGCAGGCGCCAATCCGTTTGCCAATCTCACGCGTGAGCAACGGCTGGCGCGGCTGGATGCGCTGGCGCAACTGCTCGACGTCGCTTTCGTCCTGCCGGGCACGAAGATCCGTTACGGTATCGATGGTTTGATCGGTTTGATCCCGGTGCTGGGCGACATCATCACCACGGCGATCTCGCTATGGGTGGTGCGCGAGGCGCGGGCGCTCGGTGCGCCCTGGCACCTCACGGCGCGCATGCTCGGCAATGTGGCGCTGGACGGCGCAGTCGGCATCGTGCCGTTCGTCGGCGATGCGTTCGACGTGATGTTCAGGGCCAATGTCCGCAACGTCAGAATGCTGCGGAAGTGGCTCGAAAAACAGCCCAGACTCTAGTTCAGAATCCGGGCTTCAATCGTCTCAACCAGGAAAAATCTTACGCCGCGTCGGCGTCGTCGGTCGCGGGCTCCTCGGCGCGCACGCGGCGCTCGAGCGGGAAGTCCTGGCTCTCATAGAGCGAGCGAATGCCGCTCTGGTCGAAACGCGCTTCCTCGACCTGCAGATAGGCGCCGTTCAGCGAGTCAGCGGGCAACTCCTCGATCGCAAACTGCACAGCAGCGGCGGCCGTATCGAAACGACGATAGGCGAAACCGGCACGTTTTTTCTTGCGGATCGCGGCGGGGAAGAGTTCGGCTGCGGTGTTGTAGCTGAAAGCTGCCATGGTCGGGGACCTCATCTGAATACGCAACGAAACGACGCTTCATTCGCAATGCAGCCGATCCGGCGGCGCGCGGAACATCATTTCAGGACAGACCCCAATATAAGCACGTTTTGGCCGATTGCGACACCCGCGATACAGCATGATGAATCGCGGTGCGCGGACGGTATTGCTGTAATAGCTTTGTGATTTAAAGAGCTTAGCGCGCGCTCAAGGCATGGGCAGCGGCATAGGCCCGGCCAATATTTGCCTATTGTCCGGTCACGTCAGGGAGCGGCACGATTTTGAGGGGGGTCGTGTAGGGTTCGACCCGTAGCGCGTCATTCGACATCAGGCCCACCTGCCGCAGCGGAGCCTGTTCGAGCGCGCCCGCTTCAGCCTTGCGCACGCCGTATTGCCAGGCCGTGAGGGTACCCTTCTGGACCAGATGCTTGGCGACGCCGCCGGCATTCTTGGTTTCGAAGGTGGAGAGCTGGTCATCGTTAATGCCGATAATGATCTCGTCCTTGGCCGTGATCACCTTGAACAGCGACACCTTGTCGGTCGCCAGTGCGGGGTGGGACACCAGGCTTTCGAGGATCAGACCCGCAAGTGCAAAGCCGAGCAACAAACGGTTCGAACGGGTAGACATCTTGGTACTTTCTTATTCTTCGTCGCGAACGTGCATGCCACTGGGGCATGTTCAAGTAACAGGCAGTGGGCAAAGGTTGGGACAGAAATGCCCCGCGAGACTTCGATGAGTCGCGCGAGGCATGGAAACAGTTCGATACCAGATACGTATTTATTTAGGCTGAAGTTTCAAGGCCGCAGAGTTGATGCAGTAACGCAATCCCGTGGGGCCGGGACCATCGTCGAACACATGCCCGAGATGACCATTACACTTCGAACACAGTACTTCCGTGCGAATCATGCCATGGCTCACGTCACGTTCTTCGTCGATATGACTTTCTCGTGAGGGCTGCGTGAAGCTCGGCCAGCCGCAGCCAGAATCGAACTTGGCGTCGGATTCGAACAGGGTCTGGCCACAGCCCGCGCAGACGAAGGTGCCCGGCGTATGGTCATGTTCGTACTCGCCGGTGAACGGACGCTCCGTCGCCTTTTCGCGCAGCACCGCATACTGCATCGGGGTCAGCTCGCGGCGCCATTCGGCTTCGCTCTTTTCGACCTTGCCGGGCGTTGTCTTGGTATCGGTCATTCTTTCTCCTTCCCGATCGGCCGGGGCTGCGAGCAATCGGGTCAGTTTGTGACCTTCGACGCGCTCACCAGCGTCGGCTTCTCGATATAGTTCTGGGCAAAGATCTTCTTCAGGTTCTCGACCTTCGGAATATCGTTATAGGCAATATAGGGCTGGTTCGGGTGCAGCGTCAGGTAGTCCTGATGATAGGCCTCTGCAGGATAGAAGGCTTCGAGCATTCCGAGCTTGGTGACGATCGGCTTCTTGTAGACCTTCGCGGCGTTGAGCTGGGCGATATAGGCTTCCGCCACCTTCTTCTGCTCCGGCGTGGTCGCGAAGATTTCCGACCGATATTGCGTGCCTGAATCCGGTCCCTGGCGATTCAGCTGGGTCGGGTCGTGCGCCACCGAGAAATAGATCTGCAGGATCTTGCCGTAGCTGATCTTTTGCGGGTCGTATTTGATCTCGACGGCTTCGGCATGGCCGGTCGAGCCAGTGCTTACCGCGGTGTAATTGGCGGAGCTCTTGGAGCCGCCGGCATAGCCGGACACGGCGTTGACGACGCCCGCAGTGTGCTGGAATACGCCCTGGACGCCCCAGAAGCACCCACCCGCAATCACCGCAGTCTGAATGCCGGTCGCGGCCGGCGTGTCCGCCGTGGGCGCGGGAATGATGACGGCCTCTTCGGCAGCAAAAGCAGGGGCGACGATGGCGGTTGAAATCGCCAATGTGCCCGCAAAGGCGCAGAGCGAGAGGCGGCTGAACAGGGAACGGCGCATAGCAGGTCCTCTTGGATGATCGATGGCCGGGTATCGGCAGTCTAGACCGGAGCCCGTGGTTCGCAATCGGCATTTCCGGTCGGCACATCGGAGATACGGAAGAGGATGCCGGCCGTTACGCGATACAGGACACGAGTTCGTGAGGATCTGGATGGGCACGAAAGAGCCGCGGAACATGTGCTCCGCGGCTCTTCGGTCAACGCGGTGGCAGTCCGCTTATGGGCAGGGATAACGGTTGCCGTCGTTGTTCAGATATGTGCCTGACGCTGGATCGTAGGAGCGATAGCGCCGCGCGCAATAGGCTGCGTTCTGCTGGGCTGCGGCGTTGGCTTGGCCGGCGGCAATCGCGCCGCCGATGATGGCACCCGCTGCGAGGCCGCCGATCACGGCGCCGGCGTCGGGTCCCCGGCGATAGTAGCGAGGACCGTAGCCATAGCGCGGGCCGTAACCGTAACGGCGATAATACTGCACGTTTTCAGTGGCCGACGGTACGGCGCTGGCGAGGCCGGGCTGACTAACCAGCGGCGCAGACGTTGCCGGTGCGGAAACCGTCAGCACGCTCGCGCCGATCATCGTGGCCATCGTCAGGATTTTCGCGGGATGCATATCGAACTCCTTAATTATGCGTAAGTGGGATAAATGCTTGGACGATCGTATGGTTCCACAATCATAGTCAGCCGAGATGCGTCAGATCAACGCATGCTGCAAGATACGCGCGTTACACTACGATGCTCAAGCGCTTGGCGGCGCGGGTGATGCCGGTGTAGAGCCAGCGGGCGCGGCTCTCCTGAAATGCAAAGCTCTCGTCGAACAGAACGACATCGTCCCATTGAGAGCCCTGACTCTTGTGCACGGTCAGCACATAGCCGTAGTCGAATTCGTCGTAAGGCTTGCGCTGCTCCCATGGCAGCGTCTCGACACCACCCGAGAAGCAGTCAGCGCGTACCGACACCTTGGTGACCTTGCCGCCGAAGTCCTCGTCCGGCGAAATCCGCATGGTGATGATCTGCGACTTCGATGCCGCGCGCGCCTTCACGCGCCACAGGCCGCCGTTGAACAGCACTTTCTTGCGGTTGTTGCGCAGGCAAACCAGTTTGTCATTGGCCACCGGCAACAGGTCCTCGATGCCGAGTTTCTGACGCACGCGCATATTGTAGGCGCGCCGTGTATTGTTGCGTCCGACCAGCACCTGATCGGCGGCCATCACGCGGTCCGGATCGAGCGCCTTGCGCGAGACGATCTCGCTGAGGCCGTATTGCCCGGGCTGCAGCGAGCGGCCCTCGCGCACATCCATCGACATGCGTACGATCGGATCATGCTCGGCCTGGCGATGCACTTCCGTCAGCATCACGTCGGGTTCGGTCTCGGTGAAAAAACCGCCGCCCTGGATCGGCGGCAACTGGGCGGGGTCGCCCAGCACCAGCAGCGGACAATCGAACGACAACAGGTCGCGGCCAAGCTCGGCGTCGACCATGGAGCATTCGTCGATCACGATCAGCTTGGCCTTTGAAGCGGGTGCGTCATCCCACAATTCGAAATTCGGCTGTTCCTCGCCGCTCTCACGGGCGCGATAGATCAGCGAGTGAATCGTGGAGGCGCCGTCGCAGCCCTTGTTGCGCATCACCAGGGCCGCCTTGCCGGTGAAGGCTGCGAATTTCACCTCGCCATCGACATTGTCGGCGACGTGCCGCGCCAGCGTCGTCTTGCCGGTGCCGGCAAAGCCGAACAGCCGGAACACCTGCGGTGTACCGTTGCGGCCTGGCTTCGCCTTCAGCCAGTCGTCGACGGCTTTCAGGGCGGCATCCTGATGCGGGGTAAATGTGGGCATAGTGTCTCTGGAAAGCGGTTCGCAGCCCATTTTGCTGCGACTCAGCGGGGAAAGCTAACCATTCAGGCGCTTGACGCAAGTCGGAGACCTCCAGGTCGCGTGCGCCATCGTGGCCGGTTGCTCATTGTCGCCCCATGACGCAGTTATAGGCTGCTTGAGTCCAGGGAGAGCCCATTTTGGAACGCAGACTGCTTCAGATCGCGCTGGCGATTGTCGGCCTTGTCGCCATCACCTTCGGCCTGACCGGCGTGCTGTTCGGCACCAGCCTGTCGGGTGTCAGGCTCGGCGTGACGATGGAAGGCTATGTGCGCTTCATCAAGGGCGTGCTGGTGGCGGTCGGGCTGATCTACTGGTCGGCGATCCCGCAGATCGAAAAGCGTGGCGAACGCATTTCGATCTTGACCTTCATACTCGTGTTCGGCGCCGCCGCGCGTTTGCTGGCGGTGCTCAGTCACGGCTTTCCGACCGTGGGATTGCTGATCAGCCTGATCGGCGAGCTCGTGGTCGTGCCGCTGATCTGGCTGTGGCATCGCCATCTGGTCCGAAGGGGTGCCCCGGCATGAAGCGGATTGGCGCCTGGATCGTCTATGTCATCGGCGCGATTTCGATCGGTTATCTCGCGCTCTACGCCTATGCGATGTTCACCCGGCAAGAACTGACGCCGGGTGATCCGATCAAGATCTTTCGTAATCAGAACGCGCCCAGCTATTCGCAAGGCGCGTCGCAATTCGTCTGATTACATCGCGCCCATGGCGGCACGATAGTCGCCGGCGCCTGCTCCGGCCGGGGTGATCGGCAGGCCGCCATCGGCATATTCGTTCAGTTTGTTGCGCAGCGTGCGGATCGAGATGCCGAGAATGTTGGCCGCATGGGTCCGGTTGCCGAGGCAATGCTTCAGCGTTTCGAGGATCAGATCGCGTTCGACATCGGCCACGGTGCGGCCCACCAGAGCGCGGGTCACCGTCTCCGCTGCCATGGTGGCATGCGCCACGGCTGGCGGTGTCTTGGCGAGATCGAGGCGATCGCCATCCGGAGTCAGGATCGCATCGGGGCCGATTTCGTCGCCCGAGGCCATCAGCACCGAACGGTGGATGGTGTTTTCCAACTCACGGACGTTGCCCTGCCAGCGATTGGCGGTGAGCACACGGCGCGCTTCTGCGGAGATCGGGCGCACCGGCACGCCGTTGGCGTCGGCATATTTCTTGGCGAAATGCTGCGCCAGTTCGAGAATATCGGCCGGCCGATCGCGCAGCGGCGGGATCTTCAGGTTGACGACGTTCAGACGGAACAGCAGATCTTCGCGGAACGTGCCTTCGCGCACAGCGTCGGACAGGTTGCGGTTCGACGTTGCGATGATGCGAATGTCTACCGGCACCGGCTTGGTGCCGCCGACGCGGTCGATGACGCGCTCCTGAATGGCGCGTAGCAGCTTCGATTGCAGGCGGACGTCCATTTCGGAAATTTCGTCGAGCAGCAGCGTGCCGCCGGTGGCTTCCTCGAATTTGCCGATACGCCGTGCGATCGCGCCGGTGAAGGCGCCCTTCTCATGGCCGAACAGTTCGGACTCCAGGAGATGCTCCGGGATCGCTGCGCAGTTGATGCTGATGAACGGCTTTTTGGCGCGGTTCGAGCGGGTGTGGACGTAACGCGCCAGCACTTCCTTGCCGGTACCGGACTCGCCGGTGACCATCACCGACGCGTCGGAGCCGGCGATTTGCTGTGCCAGTTTGACGACCTTGCCCATCATTTCGTCGCGATAGATCAGGTCGCGGGAGTCATTGGCGACAGCGGCGAGGACAGCGGCAATCAGTTCCGGGTCCGGCGGCAGCGGGATGTATTCTTTGGCGCCGGCATGGATCGCGGCAACCGCCGCGCGGGCATCGGTGGTGATGCCGCAGGCGACGATCGGCACATGGATGTGTTCAGCCTCCAGCCGCATCACGAGGTCGCGGATGTCGAGAGCGACATCGACCAGCAGCAGGTCTGCACCCTTGCCGCCGCGCAACACCCCCATTGCCTGGTCGTGCCCTTCGGCATGAACGACGGAGGCTCCATTATCCATGGCGATCTTGGTGGCGGTGGTAAGCTGACCCTTCAGGGTGCCAACGATAAGAAGCCGCATGGTGATCTCCTGTTATCTCGTGGTCGCGCCATTGAGGCGCTGTTTGTCTCGATTAGCTGCGTTCAGCCTTGATGATTTCAGTCATGGTGACGCCGAGCTTTTCTTCGACGAGGACGACTTCGCCGCGCGCCACCAGGCGGTTGTTCACGTAGATGTCGATCGCTTCGCCAACCCGGCGGTCGAGTTCGAGCACGGTGCCGGGTCCGAGCTTCAGCAACTCGCCGACACCCATCTTGGAGCGGCCGAGCACGGCCGATACCTGAACCGGAACGTCGAATACCGCCTCGAGGTCGGCGGCAATACGCGTGACCTGTTCCTCATCAGCATAGCCAACGTCTCCCATCGCGCCGGGATCGGTGGCATTGAGGTCGGGAAGCGGCACTTGGGGATCGCTCATGTTCTAGTCCTCACAGCCCTGTCAGGCCTGATTGCGCGACGCCATGTAGCGTCCGACGAGTTCGTTGATCTTGGCGTCGATGGTTGCGCGCTCCAGCACAACTCCGCCATCCGCCCATTCGATTTTGCAGTCGCCATTTTCGATGTCCGGCTCGGCGAGAATGACGAGGCGGCCGGCGAAGCCGCTTTGCTTGGCCTGTTTCTCGATCCGGTCGCGTGCCTCGTCGTAGAGCTGGTCGTTGATGCGCACCACGAGATGCGGCGTCGACACCAGATTCTTGAAGCAGTCGTGGACCAGAGCCATGATCTCGGTGAGCGGCTCGACGGCGATCAATTCATTGCAGAGTTTGCGTGCTACCGACACCGCGACATCGACGGCTTCAGTCTCCATCTTTTTTTCGATGGCCCCGAAGCGCGACGAGATCGAGGAAATCGCAACGCCGATCTGTTCCAGCGCCAATGCAGCGCGACGGTCGTTTTCGGCCTTGGCTTCGCGCTGGGCTGCATCGAATCCGGCGCGATAGGCCTGGGCTTCGGCGTTGGCGACCTTCTCCGCGATCTCCGCGGGCGTGATCGCGGGCGCACGCGTCTTGTCGGGCGCTGCGAAGTCCATATCGAACAGAAATTTTGCGGGGGCGGCCATCAATACACCAGCTCGTCGTCGGCGCGGTTCTTGGTCAGCACGATTTCGCCCTTGGCCGCGAGATCCTTGGCGAGATTAACGAGCAGCGCCTGTGCCTCGTCGACGTCGCGCAGACGGACCGGGCCGAGCGCGGCCATGTCGTCGGTCAGCATCTTGGCGGCGCGGGACGACATGTTGCCCATGAAGAAGGCGCGGACTTCCTCGTTGGCGCTCTTCAGAGCGATGCCCAACTTGTCCTTGTCGATGCTGCGCATCAAGGTCTGTGCCGAGCCGGCATCCAGCTTGATGAGGTCGTCGAAGGTAAACATCAGCGCCTTGATGCGCTCGGCCGCCTCGCGATTGTCTTCTTCCAGCGAGGTGATGAAACGCGTTTCGGTCTGACGGTCGAAGTTATTGAAGATTTCCGCCATGACTTCGTGCGCGTCGCGACGACGGGTTTGCGAGAGGTTCGACATGAATTCGACGCGCAGCGTCTGTTCGACGCGCTCAATGACTTCTTTCTGCACCGCTTCCATCTTGAGCATGCGGTTGATGACGTCGAGCGCGAGCTCCTCGGGCAGGATGCCGAGGACGCGCGCCGCATGCTCCGGCTTCAACTTTGACAGCACCACGGCGACGGTCTGCGGATATTCATTCTTCAGGTAGTTCGCGAGAACCTCTTCCTGCACGTTGGAGAGTTTTTCCCACATGTTGCGGCCTGCAGGGCCGCGGATTTCTTCCATGATACCGCTGACGCGCTCGGACGGCAGATACTGGGTCAACAGACGCTCGGTGGCATCGAAAGTGCCCATCAGGGCGCCTGAGGCGGACATCCGCGACACGAACTCAAGCAGCAGATCTTCGACTGTCTCCGGCTCGATGGTGCCGAGCGACGACATGTGAAGTGAAAGCTCGCGCACTTCGTCGTCGTCGAGCTGCGCCCAGACCTTGCCGCCATATTGTTCGCCCAGCGCCAGCATCAGGATGGCGGCCCGCTTTGGGCCGCTCAGCGGCTTCGCCGGCGCGCGGCCACCCTGACGCTGTGCGAGCGATGCTACGACGCTGGCGATGTCGCTGCTGTTGTCGCCGGTGGTTTGCGGAACGGATGCCATTCAGATCACGCCGGTTCCTGCAGCCATGCGCGAACAATGGCTGCGGTTTCGTTGGGGTTACGATCGGCCAGTTCGCCCACGCGATGCACGGATTGCGCGTGGACCTGACCCTGGATGGTCGCGACGTCGATCATGTTGGGGCCGCCGGCGGGAATGACGGTCTGTCCGTCTGCGCTGAGGGCGACACCGTCGGGAAGAACGAGGGCGTTGGCTGCAGGGAGCGCCGGCGCTGGCTCGGAGGCGAGGACGCGGCGGACCAGCGGGCGGATGACCATGAACATCACGACCAGGCCGAGCAGCATCATGACCGCAAGTTCGATGACGCGCATCACGTCATCCTTGGTGAACTGCATCATGCTGAGCAGACCTGTCGGCTCCGGCGTCGGAACGACAGTTGGGCCCTCGGCGAATTTCAGGTTGACGACCTCGACCTGATCGCCGCGCTTCTGGTCGAAGCCAATGGCCGAACGGACCAGTGCAGCGATGCGATCGAGTTCTTCCTTGGGGCGCTGAGCGTAGACCTGCTCGCCCTTCTCGTTCTTGGTGTAGCTGCCGTCAACCAGGACGGCGACCGAGATGCGATTGACACGGCCCGCTTCGGTAACTTCGGTCTTGGTGATGCGGGAGATTTCGTAATTGTTGGTTTCTTCCGACTTCTTGCTTTGATCCTTCGCCGTCCCCGTGTTGCCTGCCGCCTGATTGCCGGGCAGTTCGTTGTTGACGGTGACCTGGCCATCCCGCTCGCCGACCGCGGAGGATTCTTCGCGACTCTGGCTGGAGCGCAATACCCGGCCTTCGGGATCGAATTTGTCGGAAGTCTGCGTGACCTTGTTGTAATCGAAGTCGGCTGTGAGCTGGACCCGCGCCCGGCCTGCGCCCACCACCGAGGAAACGATCGCCTCGACCTGGCTGCGCATCCGTTTCTCGAAGCCGGCGCGGCGCTCGTCACCGGTAGCGCCTTCCATGGTCGCGTCAGCGGCGCCGTCGGCGAGCAGCTGTCCGGCTTCGTCGACGATCGAGACCCGGGTGGGCTTCAGGCCGTTAACCGCCGAGGCGACCACATGGCGGATCGCCCGGACCTGCTGCGGGTCGAGGGCGCCGCGGACGCGGACCACGATCGAGGCCGACGGCTCAGGCGCTTCGCGGGAGAACAGGGGACGTTCCGGCAGGACAAGGTGAACGCGGGCGAACTGCACCCGGTCGATCGCGCGGATGGTTCGCGCCAGTTCACCTTCGAGAGCCCGTAAGTGGTTGATATTTTGAACAAAACTTGTTGTTCCAAGAGCGTCCGACTTGTCGAAGATCTCGTAGCCGACGCCGCCGCCCTTGGGTAGTCCGCCTTCGGCGAGCTTCATGCGGAGCCGGGTGACCTTGTCCTTCGGCACCATGATGGCGGCACCGTCGTTCTTCAGCTCATAAGGAATGGCCTGGCGTTCCAGGTCCTTGATGATCGCCGAGGAGTCCTCGACGCTGAGATCGGTAAAGAGGGTGGTCATTTGCGGCGTGGTGACCCGCATGATGACGAAAGCAAAGAAGCCGATGAGCGCGGCGGTCACCGCAACCATCGCCATCAGGCGCGCCGCGCCGAGACCTTTAAGGAAACTTAGAAGACTCTGCACGAACCAGCCCCTGAGATTCGGTCTCAGGGACCGACTGGGCAAATTTTGCCGGGGTATGGTTTCGATATGGTTAACGGCGGTTAACGGGTGGCAAAAATACGGCAAAATGGCGAAAGCCGGCTTCCCGCGAGGGAGCCGGTTTTCATCGAATTGGAAATATTAACGATTCGTTTACTGGCGATACTGCTGGATGCGGGTGGTCCGCAGTCCGGCCAGACCGTGCTGGTCGATCGAGAACTGCCAGGAGAGGAATTCGTCGACTGTCAGCGTATAACGGCTGCAGGCTTCCTCCAGGGACAGAAGGCCACCGCGGACGGCGGCCACAACTTCGGCTTTGCGGCGGATGACCCACCGTTTGGTTCCGGGCGCGGGCAGATCCGCAATTGTTAACGGACTGCCGTCAGGCCCGATGACGTATTTGACCCTCGGGCGATGGGGTTCTGTCATGGCGTACTCACAAACTCTCAACCACTGAACTCACTTCAACAATCTACGCCCAGCGACTTAAAATTTGCCTAAGCCTACAACTCCAATGCGAATAGAACTGGATTTGGTTGGAAACGCCCGCCTCAGGGCATGATGTACCGTCAGGTCGTCGGTGTGGTCGGCGGCGTTGTGGTCGGGGGTGTCGTCGCACGCACCACGCGCTTGATCTTATCGACCGTATAGTTGGCGCCGTTGATCGAGAGCAGGGCGGGGCTCGCTGACAGATCGACGGAATCCACAACGCCCTGGACTTCCGTGGAGATGGCAACATCGCGGCCGTTGGCGTCCTTGCCCGTTGCCGTCAGCTTATAGGCCCCTGCGGGATACTGAACGCCGTCATTGCCTTTGCCGTCCCATACGAAAGTACCGTTGCCCGACTGCAACGTATATTTGCCGGTGTAGACAACGTTACCAGCCGAATTCGTAATGTTGACGGTGGCTGTAGAGTCCTTATCGGCGAGCAGATTCCACGTGGCCGACGTGTTGAATTGCGCCGTGCTGCCATCAACGGCGACGTTATTGCCGACATAGATGAGCGCCTGCGTCGCTTCCGTAGCCTTGCCAAGATCGACCAAGGATTTCAGCTGATCGTTCGACTTGAGCTGCTGTTCGACGCCCGCGAACTGCACTAGCTGCTGCGTGAACTGATTGGTATCGAGCGGATCGAGCGGATTCTGATTCTGTAACTGCGTCGTCAGCAGCGTCAGGAATGTCTGGAAATTATCTGCGATGCCCGTGGTTGGTGTCGAGCTGCCGCCGCTCGATGAGCCGGAGGTCGGTGACGTACCGGATACGACCGGGTTCACTACTGTATCGACTGCCATGGTTTGCTCCTCAGATACTGATGTCGACGCCGCTGCTGGATCCCAGCATGCGGCCATAACCGCGGCCCGCAGCAATCGCAGGCACGGACTCGTCTTCGTGGATCACAAGGCGTTGGGCGTTGCGGCCCGAATTCTCGCCACTGTTCTGTTGCTGGCCTTGCGACTGATCGCGCAGGCTGAATTGTAGTCCGCTGTCGCTGGTCTTGAGGCCGGCTTGTTCGAGCGCGCGCTGCAGTTGCGGCGCATCCTGGCGCAGCATGGTCAGGGTTTCCGGCTTCTCGACCGTGAGGTGTGAGGTGACATTGCCATGTTTGTCGACTTCGAGCCGGACATCGATACGGCCGAGTTCGGCAGGGTCGAGCCTGATGTCGAAGCTGCTCTTTCCCGATTTGGCGTTCTGCGCGATTTCGACGGCGACACCGTTCAAAGGCACTGGTGCATTGGTCGCGATCGTGGCGGTCAATTGCGGGGGCGCAGCTGCAATCGGCGTCGGTGTGGTCTGCAACGGCTGCTGCTGCAAGCTATTGGTGGTCGGCGCAGCTACATCCGGTAATGCAGCCTGGGCGGTGTGTTCGGTACGACGCTCATGGGCAGCGCCAGCCGCAGGCTTTGCAGCTTCCGGTACAACGGCGGTCGGGTCGGTTGCTACGCCATCGACGGATTTGTCGCCCGACCCGGCATGCTTGCCGACGGTCGACGTTGCGGCCGCGTCGGCTGGCTGCGCGGATGTCGTCTCGGTGGTCTTGGTCTTGTCTTCTGATTTGACCTCAGCCGTTGAGGCCGTTGTGGCATCGGCTGCACTGGTCTTCTTCGCGCCGGCTTTGCCGCCCGCAGGCGTCGCGGATGCGATAAGTGCCGCGAAATTCACTTCGGCTTCCGGGGGCGTCGTCGCAGGCGCCGCTTCGGCGTCAACCGTTGCGGTTTCGGTCACTGCCGTCTGGGCTTTCAAAACGGCTGCAGCGATGGCGAGAGGCTGTGCAACGCCGGTGGTTTCGGGCGCTGTGGGAGCTACTGCAACATCAGTCGTGGCCGCAGGCACGGGGATCGCAACGGCGACGGCGGCAACCGCGACGGGTTTCTCGGTTGAGGCCGTTGCGTCGGCGTCGGTTGTTGCTGTCTTGTCGGTATCCTTGGACGGGGCGTCCTTGGTGTCGGTCTTGTCGCCCGTCTTCGCGTCGGCCTTGGAATCGACCTTCGTGTCGCTCGGGTCGCTCTTCTTCGCTTTGCGGGAGTCATGCGCGGCATCGGCTGCTTGGGTGTCGCGGCCGCGTGCATTGGCGGCCGCGTCGTCGGCGCGATCGTCGGCCTGCCGTGGGCGGTCATTGCCTGAGGAGCGCGTGTCGTCGCGCCGCGCGGAGGCTGGCAGATCCGGCTGGGTCGCGACCGCGGCGCGTTCGTTATTGGCGCTGGCAACGGTGTTGCTGTCGACCAGCGAGCCGAAGCTGTTGGCGTTCGACCGCTGATCGTCGCGGGACGAAGTCGAACGCGCGCTCTGAAATGAGACGGTTGAGGCGATATCCTGCGTAACGCTAACCACGGGTGGCCTTTCCAGAAGAGTTCTATCCTCCTTGAGCAAGGACCGGGCCATCCGCTATTGAATCGGAAAGTCGTTATAATTCAATAGATTAAGCAGGGCGACGTCTGTCGTGACGGGGCACATGGCCACTTCTTTTCTGCCCGGCGGCAAGAATTGCCGTTCCCGGCGAGGCGCCGTGATTGATTGAGCGCAAGGTGGCCTATATTAAAGTGCCATATCCCAACCATTGTCGGACCGACCTTAAGTTCCGGGATTTGGCTCCGTTTTCCTGATCGCGACGGTTTGCAGCCAGCGCGGTCGCATCAGTGACCGAAACCATGCTCAACAGTCTCGATCTCGAAGGCCGTCCGCAGGACACCAGGGTCGTGGTGGCGATGTCCGGTGGCGTCGACTCCTCGGCGACGGCTGCGTTGTTGAAATCGCAGGGCTACGACGTCGTCGGTATTACGCTGCAACTCTATGATCATGGCGCCGCCACCCATCGCAAGGGCGCCTGCTGCGCCGGCCGCGACATTCACGATGCCCGCGATGTCGCCGAACGTATCGGGATTCCGCATTACGTGCTGGACTACGAAAGTCGGTTCCGCGAGTCAGTCATCGACAATTTCGCTGCAAGCTATGCCTCCGGCGAAACGCCGGTGCCGTGCATCGAGTGTAATCGCTCGGTCAAGTTCCGCGATCTGCTTGCCACCGCGCGCGATCTCGGTGCGCAGGCGTTGGCGACCGGCCATTACGTTGCCTCGCGCCGTCTCGCTGATGGGTCGCGCGCCATGGTCTGCGCCGCAGATGCGGACCGCGACCAGAGCTACTTTCTGTTCGCCACCACCCAGGAACAGCTCGATTATCTCCGCTTTCCGCTCGGCGACATGAGCAAGCCGCAGACCCGTGAGCTGGCCCGGCAATTCAATCTGTCGGTCGCTGACAAGCAGGACAGCCAGGACATCTGCTTCGTGCCGTCCGGCCGCTATACCGACGTGATCGAACGTTTGAAGCCGAATGCTCTGGAACCGGGCGAGATCGTCGATATGGACGGCCATGTCATCGGCCGCCATGACGGCATTATTCATTTCACCATCGGGCAGCGCCGCGGTCTCGGCATTGCAGCGAGCGCGCCGCTCTATGTGATCAAGCTCGACGCCATCACCCGGCGCGTGGTCGTCGGTCCGCGCGAGGCCTTGCGGATGCACCGCATCGTGCTGCGCGACGTTAACTGGATCGGCGGCGGGACGCTGGATCGTGCCGTTGGCGATGGTCTCGAGCTGTTCGTGAAGGTGCGCTCGACCCGTGGACCGCAGCCGGCCTGGCTGCGTGCTGTGAATGGCGGCTACGAGATCGAACTCATCGGCGGCGAAGAGGGCGTGTCGCCCGGTCAGGCCTGTGTGTTCTACGACGCGCCGGACGGTCAGGCCCGCGTGCTTGGCGGCGGCTTCATCAAGAGCGCTGCGGCGAAAAGCCCTGTCAGCACATCCCCACGCGATGCTAATGTCCCTGCTGTCGCAGCGATGCGTGTGTAAGAGTTCAGGGTAGGGGCATGGCTGGCGATATCGACCGAGCGGGGGTCGCGAAGGCTTACGGGCGCTGGGCACCAATCTATGACATGGTGTTCGGCAAGGTGTTCGATAGCGGTCGGCAATCGACCATTGTCGAAGCCGATCGCATCGGCGGCCGTATTCTCGATGTCGGCGTGGGTACAGGCCTGTCATTGGTCGATTACGCCCGCACAACCAAAATCTGCGGCGTCGATATTTCCGAGCCGATGCTGCGCAAGGCGCATGAGCGCGTCCGCGCCTATAATCTCACCAATGTCGAGACGCTGGCGGTCATGGATGCGAAGAACCTCGCATTCCCCGACAATCATTTCGATGCAGTCGTGGCGCAGTATGTCATCACCGCTGTTCCCGACCCTGAAGCCACGCTGGACGATTTCGTCCGTGTGTTGAAGCCGGGCGGCGAACTCATTCTCGTCAATCACATCGGTGCTGAAAGCGGTCCGCGCAAGATTTTCGAACTGGCCTTTGCGCCATTGGCGCGCCGCCTCGGCTGGCGACCGGAGTTTCCCTGGAAACGATTGGTGGACTGGGCAGCAGCGCATGGTGGAATTTCGCTGGCCGAGCGCCGACCGATGCCGCCGATGGGGCATTTTTCGCTGATCCGATACATTAAATCCTGACTATTGCAGCGCGAGACCGGAACCTCCGATCGCGGCCGCGGTTTGCTCCGAATGCAGATCAAACAGTCGCTCGTCTTCGCAGGTCTTATCGTCGTCGGTTCCGGCGCAGCCTTCGCGCAGGCGCCGCCGACGCCCGCCACGCCACCCGCCCAGACCGCGCCGCCGGCAGCCGAGCGCGCAAATGCCAATTGTGCACCGACACAAACGACGCCGCGGGGGACAATTGCTCCGGGCGGCACGACCACCGGGCAGAGCCCGGAACCGTTGGGCGATAAACTTGCGAAATCAGATGGTGTTCTGTGTCCGCCGAGCAATATCGATCCCGCGATGCGGGCGCCTACCCCGAATTTGGATAGCAGCAACACGCCGGTCATTCCGCCGCCTGGCAGCCCCGGTGGCGATCCAAGCGTTCGGCCGAAATAAGTCTTAACGAGTCGTCAGGCGCGCGGCATGGAAACGGGTCGCGCGTCACGCGTTTGCGCGGCGAGCCGGATGCCCGCATTGGCCGCACCAAATCCCTGATAGTTGCGGCGCTCGACAATCTCGAAGAAGAAACGTTCGTCGAAGCTCGGCGTGTAGATCTGGAAAAATTCACCGTCGCCTTCGCGATCATACAGGATCTGGTTGTCGCGCAGCGCAGCCATCAGATCGGCATCGAGCCCGTACTTGGCTTCCACGTCATCGTAATAATTATCGGGAATGCGCAGGAATTTGGCGCCGCGTTTGCGCATCTCGGCCACAGCCGCAACGATATCGCCGCACGAAAACGCAATGTGTTGCACGCCGGAACCGAAGAACTCCGAGATGAAGCGGTTCGACAGCGTGCGCGTTGCGGATGATCCGTTCAGGATGATGCGCAGCGACTGATTGGCTGATATCAGCGCCTGGCTTTGCACGAGGCCGACCGGGTCGGGAATCTCCATTTGCGGCAGGCGCTGCAGGTCGAGAATACCAGTGTAGAACAGCAGCCACGACAGCATCTCGTCATAGGGCATCGATTGCGAGATGTGATCGACGACGGAGAGATGGTCTGTACCGTCATCGCTCTGCAGCGGCTCGAAATCTACGTCCCAGTTCTTGCCGGCTGCTTCCAGGAAATAGAGAAGACTGCCGCCGACTCCGTGGATCGCCGGGATCTCCAGTTCGTCCGGTCCCACCGGCTGATAGAATGTCCGCGCCTGCAAGGCTTCAGCGCGCGCCATCGCCTGCTTGGTATTGCCCACGTCCAATGCGATGGCGCACACGCCCGCGCCATGCGTCACGTAATGCGAATGCGCGAAACCATCCGGTTCGGAATTGATCACGAGCTCAATCGCACCCTGCGACCAGCGCTCGACGTCCTTGCTGCGATGAGCGCCGGTCTTGCGAAAGCCGAGCTGGCTGAACAGCGTCGCGAGGTCGGTTGCCTTGGTCTCGTTGACAGCAAATTCGATGAAGCCGACGCCGCGGGTCGATGTCTTCGGCTGCAGGGCCTCAGCCGCCGTTTTCGCCAATTGATCCTGCAACAGAATGAGTGAGCGTAACCCGTCAGTGGCAGTGCGGACCGCGGAGCCCGCGCGAAACTGGTCGTTGAAGATCTCGAGCGACCAAGCGCCGCTATAGCCGGTGGCCTGCACGGCTTCCATGAACTTGGCCACAGGCAGGTCGCCCTGACCGGGGAAGCAGCGGAAATGCCGACTCCAGGACAAGACATCGAGGCCCAGCTTCGGCGCGTCGGCGAGCTGCACCAGGAAGATCTTGTCGGCCGGGATCGATGCAATGGCGTTGACAGGAAACGCCGGAGCCAGGGCATGGAAGCTGTCGAGGATCACGCCGATGGACGGGTGATTGGCGCGGCGGACGATCTCCCAGGCATCGCGATAGTCGTTGACATGAGCGCCCCATGCGAGGGCTTCGAAGCCGACACGCATGCCATGCTTTGCGGCGAGGTCGCCAAGCTCGCGAAAATCGGCGGCGGCGCGGTCAATGCCGCCGAGCGAGGCCGGCGAGATATTGCTGCAGATCAGCATCAAATCCGTCTGCAACTCCTTCATCAGGTCGAATTTGCGCGCCGCACGCGCAAAGTTGCGGCTGCGCTGCGGCTCCGGCATGCCTTCGAAGTCGCGGAACGGCTGGAAAGCGCAGATGGTCAGGCCGAGGTCGCGGCACATCTGGCCGACGTCCCTGGGGCTTCCGTTGAAAGAGAGAAGGTCTGCTTCAAAGATCTCGACCTCGTCAAAGCCGGCAGCAGCGATGGCGCGGAGTTTCTCATCCAGTGCGCCTGATAGCGAGACGGTGGCGATCGAGAGCTTGTTCATGCCGCGGTCTCCGTCATGGCGCCGCCGAGGAACAACTGTCCGATGCGCGGATCGTTGAGCACGCGGTCGGCTCTGTCCATCAAGCGGGTCTGGCCGAGTTCGAGCACGATGCCGAAATCGGAAATCTCCAGCGCCGAGCGGGCGTTCTGTTCGATCATCAGGATCGAGACGCCGCGGTCGCGCAGCTCTTTCAGGATGTTGAAGGTCTGCAGCACCATCAGCGGCGACAGCCCGATGGAGGGTTCGTCGATCAGCACCAGTTGTGGATTGAGCAGCAGGCCGCGGGCGATTTCGAGCTGCTTCTGTTCGCCGCCGGACAGGGTGGATGCCTGTTGCTTGGCTTTGGTACGCAGCACGGGGAATTTATCGAGCGCAGCCTCGATGCGGGCCGGCAGATCGGTGATGTCACGGCCGGCAGCGACGGCGCCGAGTTCGATATTGTGGCGGACCGTGAGTTCCGGAAAGATGTTGCGGCCCTGCGGCACGTAGCAGATGCCCGCGGTCAGCAGCGCGCGCTGGCCGAGCCCCGTGACATCCCTGCCTTTGAATGTAACCTTGCCTTCGCGCAGCTTCAGCAGGCCGAAGATCGCCTTGAACACCGTGGACTTGCCAGCGCCGTTTGGCCCGATGACGGTGGTGATCGATCCGGCCGGGACCGAGAAAGCGGTACCGTTGAGGATCGTCATCTTGCCGTAGCCGCCGACCAGATTCTGAACGTCCAGGATTGCATCGCTCATGGCGTTATCCTCAATGTCCCAGATAGGCTTCGATGACGGCGGGATTGGCGCGGACCTCGTCAGGCCTGCCAATAGCCAGAACCTTGCCTTCGGCCATCACCATGACGCGCGTGCAGAGCGACATCACGGATTCCATATTGTGCTCGATCACCACGAAGGTCGCGCGCTTCTCCTGATTGATGGCACGCAGACGATCCTTGAGATCGGCCAGCATGGTCAGGTTGACGCCGCCGGCGGGTTCGTCGAGCAGCACGAGACGTGGCCCACCCATGAAGGCCATCGCCGCATCGAGCAGCTTCTGCTGGCCATAAGACAGGCCGCCCGCTGGCTCATTGGCGAGATGGTCGAGCTTGAAGAAGCCGATCATCTGATTGGCTGCCTCAGTGAGGCCGGCGTCGGATGGACCAAGCAGGCGCGTCAGCATGTTGCCCTGGTGCTCCTGGCCGGCGAGGATCAGGTTTTCGCGCACGGAGAGTTTTGGAAACACCTGCAGCAGCTGAAAGGTGCGGCTGACGCCGAGGCCATTGAGTTCGGAAGGGCGCATACCGGTGACGACCTTGCCGTCGATCTTGACCTCACCGGCGCTTGGGCTGAGCTGGCCGAGGATGCAGTTGAACAAAGTAGACTTGCCGCAGCCGTTCGGACCGATCAGGCCGAGGATTTCGCCTTCCTGCACATCGAACGAGACGCCATTGACGGCCGTGATGCCGCCAAAGCTCTTGCGGATGTTGGTGACTTCGAGAACCGCGGTCATGGCGTCACCTCCAGCTTGGCCTTCGCAACTGCACGCTGGGCGGAAGCGACCTTCGTGCGCCGTTCGGAGATGAAGCGGTCGAGAATGCCGAGGATGCCGGTCGGCGAATAGATCAGCAGCAGGATCACCGCGATGGCATAAAGCATCAGGTAGTAACCCTGCGTGAAGCGTAGCCATTCCGGCAGCAGCACGGCGATCATCGCGCCGAGAAACGGTCCGAAGAAGAAGCCGGAGCCGCCGACGATCACCATCATCAGGAGATCAAGGGATAGCGACAGGTGGAATGGCACGGGATCGACATACTGGGTGAGCGGCGCATAGAGCGTGCCGGCGACGCCGCCGAGCGCGGAGCCGATCGCAAAGGCCATCAGCGTATAGCGTCGTGTATCGATACCGAGCGAGAGCGCGCGAACCGGATTCTCGCGCAGCGCAATGAAAGCACGACCCCAGGGAGAACGGATCAGCCACCAGACGGCCAGCGAAACGACGCCGAGCGAGCCCAGGCAGACATAATAGAACGGCAGTGGTCGCCGCGTCGGATAGCCGAAGATTTCTGGGCGCGGGATATTGCTGATGCCGTAGATGCCCTTTGTCAGCCAGTCCTCGTTCCTAAACACGAGAAAAGCGAGCGTCGAAAAGGCTAGGGTGACGAAAGCCAGATAGTGGTGCTGTACGCGTAGCGCGGGATAGCCGAGTATCCAGCCAATGGCGAAGCACAGCACGATGGCGACGCCGAGCGCGCCGATGAGCGGCAGGCCGTTCGATGTCATGATGGCAGCCGTATAAGCGCCGATGCCGACAAAGGCACCCTGCGCCAGCGAGACCTGTCCTGCATAGCCGAGCGTGAGGTTGAGCCCCATGGCGGCGATGGTCATCACAGCCCACTGGCTCAGGATGAACAGGCCGTAGCGGTTGAAATTCATCGGGACAATGATCAGCGCGGCAATGACAACGATGCCGAAGCCGATCTTGAGGGTCTTCGCCGCGGTCATACGGTGCGCTCCTCAGGCCGGCCGAGCATGCCCTGCGGGCGAAACAGAATGATCGCAATCAACAGGATCAATGGCACAGCGGCGCGATACTGGGTCGAAACATAGGCGGCGGATAGATTGTCGACGACGCCTATCAGCAGTCCGCCGGCGATGGCACCGCGGACCTGATTGAAACCGCCGACGATGGCTGCGATGAATGCGGCCTGGCCGAGCACTTCGCCATTGGAGAATTTGGCGAGATAGATCGGGGTGATGAGCAACGAGGCGAGCGCCACCAGGAATGCGTTGATCAGGAAGGTCAGCAGAATCATGCGCTCGACCGGCACGCCAATGATGCGGGCGACCGTCGGGTTCTGCGCAGCCGCCTGCATCTGGTGGCCGATCGAGGTGCGGTTCAAAAGCGTCGTCAGGCCGAGCACGGCAAGGATCGCGAGCACGAGCACGCCGATGCTCTGCAGGGCCACGATGCGGCCGAAAATCGTGATGTCGCCGCCCGGGATGATCGAGGGAAAGGGAGAGGCTTCGGCGCTCCAGAATTGCTTGGCGGCCTCCTTGATGCCGATGGCCAGTGCCATGGTGGCAATCGCCAGCGGCAGCACGCCGTGGCGCAGCATGGGATCGACCAGAAGCATCTTGAAGCCGAGGCCCAGTAGGAGCAGCGACAGCGCGATGCCGATCAGGATCGCCAGCCAGAACGGTGCGCCAGCATGCATCACCGCCAGCATCAGGAAGGCCGGCAGCATGACAAATTCGCCCTGTGCAAAATTGATGGTCTGCGAGGTCTGCCACAGCAGCGTGAAGCCGACGGCGACGATGGCGTAGATCGCACCGGTCGCAAGGCCCGCGATTAGGAGGTCGAGGAGGTTGGACATGGTTGTTCTCTCGGTACTGCGCTCATGGCGCAGTTAAAGGCTTGGTAGTCGCGACGCTCAGGCCGTACGCTCCCTCGCTCCGCTTGCGGGGAGAGGGCGGGTGAGGGGAGCCTCCGTAGGCTCGGAGCGTGTGAAGAGCCCCCCTCACCCGCCCGGCTTCGCCGGACGACCTCTCCCCGCAAGCGGGGAGAGGTTAGAAAAGAAACGCCTCAGTTGCCGAGCTTCGGCAGCACCTGCTTGACGACCTGCTTGCCCTCGACGATCTCGACCAGGAAACCCTGGCGATCGATGTCGCCATTGGCGTCGAAAGTGGCGTCCATCAGAATGCCTGGTTCCTTGGCGGCGGTGATGGTGAAGCCGTGCAGGGCGTCGGCGAAGCCCTTGGAATCAACCTTGCCCATCTTCTCGGTGGTGGCCTTGATCATGTAGATCGCGAGCCAGCCCTTGAGGCCGTTATGGTCCGGGACGTAGTTGTACTTCTTCACGAACTTGTCGCGGAACGCCTTGATCAGTTCGACCGGCGCGTCGGTGGTGAGACCGACATGGCCGCGGGCGCCATTGGCTGCGTCGCCGGCGAGTTCGACGACCTTCTGTCCGACCAGCGTTGTTTCGCCGACCAGCGGCACGGTGACGCCCTGCCGCTTCAGCTCCTTGAGCATGCGCGCGCTCTCTTCTTCATTGACATAGACGAAGACCGCGTCGGGAGCCGCTGCCTTGATCTTGCTGACGTCGGCGGCAAAGTCCGCCTGGCCGGCTTCGGTCGAGAGATCGGCGGCGACCTTGATATTGTACTTGGCGAATTCCTTGGTGATGGAATCGCGCCCGCCTTTGCCGAAGTCATTGTTGACCCAGACGATGGCGACGGACTTCGCCTTCAGTTCATCGTTGATATATTTGGCGACCTTGGGCATCGATGACTGCTGGCCGAACGAGGTGCGGAACAGAAACTTGTTGCCGGCCTGGGTCAGTTCGGCGGCTTCGCCACCCATGATCTGCGTGATGCCGGCTTCGGCTGCCAATGGCGCCGTGACCTTCACCGAACCGGAATAGCCGGGCCCGAGCAGCACATAAGGCTCGGCGTCAAGTGCCTTCTGAACCTGCGCGCGGGCGACGCCGGGATTGGATTGCGAGTCCGCGTGCGTGACTTCGAGCTTGCGGCCGAGTACGCCGCCCTTGGAATTGATCTCTTCGATCGCGAGATCGATGCCGTTTTTCCAGTTGGTGCCGACAGTGGCGCCGCCACCGGACAATTCGGCGACATTGGCGAGTTTGATAGGCGCTCCGGACTGTGCGATGGCAGCACCGGTCAATACAGTCGCGAGCAGAGCGCTCGCCAAAAACACTGGCTTCATGGAATCCTCCTGTTGCTATTGTTGTGTTTATCGACGCGGCCTTATGGGCGGCCGCTTCATTCAGGCTGCGTTTGGTGTCGGGTACCTTTTGACCATGACGGCGTCGAAAGCAATTCCCATTTCAGCCGTAGAAGGCGCAAATCCTGTAAACAACTCAAAGGCATCGGCGGCCTGGTAGATCGCCAGATCGCGGCCGGTCATGACCGGTGCCCCCTTCGCCTTGGCGGCGTTGAGCAGCGGCGTCCACAGCGGGGAATACACCGCATCCGCAACCCACGCTTCCGCATGCAGCAGCGCATCGGGCACCGGCGTGCCGCGGTTGGGCAGCATGCCGATGGGTGTGCCGTTGACGATGCCAACTGCGCCGCGAACGGCATCATCGACGCTGTCTGCCACGCGGATGCGTTGCCTGTTCTGGAGCAGGGAAACGAGGTGCCGGGCCTTGGCCGTGTCGGTATCGAATATCCTGATCTCGGAAACGCCGAGATCGGCCAGCGCAAAAGCGATGGCCTTGCCGACGCCGCCGGTGCCAATGACTGCGACCGGGCCGTGGTTGGAATTGGTGACGAGCTGCCTGACTGCGCGGGCAAAGCCTGTGGTGTCGGTGTTGTGGCCAGTCAGCCTGCCGTCGCGGACCACGACCGTGTTGACGGCGCCGATAGCCTTGGCCCCGGGCGAGAGCTCATCGAGCAGATCGACTACTGCTTCCTTATACGGAAAGGTCACATTGATGCCGGCAAAGCCCAGGCGGCGAACGCTGTCCAGAATGGTGCGCAATTCGCTGCGGTCGGCGCCAGCGATCTCGATCAGCTGATAGTAGCCGTGTGCGCCCATGGCCTTGGCGGCCCGCTCATGCATCGCCGGCGACGCCGAATGCGCGATCGGCGCACCGAGCAGGCCGGTGAGGAAGCGTTGGCCCGTCGCGGGGCTATGGGGCGTCGAAGAGGTCATGAACGGATGGCCAATACTGTCAATCATCATCAGAAACGGGACAGAAGATAGCGCGGCAGCGATCTAACACAATTACCCTGTTATGCAACAAACATAACATGATGTTATCTTTTACGGGCGCGCGAGACCGGCTTTGCAGCGGCAATTTTGTGAGGGCCGACTGCACGCATCTCGGTGCGCAGGCAGTCGATGAAATGCTCGATATGCAGCGAGAGCGGCGCGCCGCGTTTCACCGCGACATAGGTATCGAACCGGGTGGGTTCGACGATGCGGATCACCTCGACGCCGGGATAGCCGCCGTGGGCCACCGTGAACTGGTCGATGACCGCGATGCCCAATCCCGCCTTCACCAGGGCACAGACCGTGGTGCCAAATCTCGCCCGGATGGTGATGTCGTATTTGAGTTTATTGCGCGCGAAGATCTCCGCCATGATCCGACCGTAGGGATCATTGGGATCGATGCCGATGAGGGGATACCGGATGATCTCCTTGGCCGACACTTGCTTGCGACCTGCGAGTTCGTGTCCCTCCGGGACGATGCAGAACAGTTCGCCGGATGCCAGCGGCATGAAGTCGAGCCCGGGATGTTCGAGCCGATAGCTCATGGCGACGCAGTCGCCGCGACCGAGCAGCAGGTAGTCGATCGCCTCCTCGAGCTTAAGAATGTTGATGTCGATCCGCAGGTCGGGGTAACGACGTCGCACCTGCTCGATGGCGCGGGGTACCATCACCTGCGAGATACTGGGAACCGATCCGATGCGCAGTTCCGACAGCGCTCCGTGGCCGATTTTGGAGATGATCTCGCTGAGATCGTCGACTTTCTTATAGACGCCGTTGATCTGCTCGAAAATATTCTGCGCTTCAGGCGTCGGGAAATAGCGACCGTTCTGGCGCTGGAAGAAGCGGATGCCGAGCGACTTCTCGGTATATTTGACCAGGCGGCTGATGCCGGGCGCAGACACGTTCAGGAGTTTGGCGGCGCCGCCAATGGTACCCGTCACCATGACGGCGCGGATCACTTCAACCTGGCGTAACGTCATCATGCGCAAAACTCTCGTTGTGCTGAACGGCGTGGATGGTGCGCCAGAATGCGCGCTCCTCTGCCCTGGATATGGCACCGCCCGCGCCCTGCGAATTGGGGAGCATCTTCCGCAGAGGTTATCAGAATGCGTCTGAATTGATTCAATTTTTACCGACAGTTCGCAATCGAATTAACGCAAGTTGTAGGAGTGGATTGTAGAAGGGGCGCGTTGGTCTATTTTCAGGTCAGCCCATATTCGTCGTTTTCGCCGTTGAGGTCCTATGCGCGTCGCTGTCGTCCACGATTGGCTCTACACGCTGGGCGGTGCCGAGCAGGTGCTGCGCGAGATATTGCAGTGCTATCCGGAAGCGGATGTGTTCACGCTGTTCGATGTATTGACGCCGGAAGATCGCGCCAAGATCGGCTTCAAGAAGGCGCGTACCAGCTTCCTGCAGAAAATGCCGTTCATCCGCAAACGTCATCGGTCATATTTGCCGCTGATGCCGATCGCGATCGAGCAGTTCGACCTGTCTGGCTACGACCTTGTTATTTCCAGCAGTTATGCCGTGGCCAAGGGCGTCATCACCGGGCCCAACCAGCTTCATATATCCTATGTACATTCGCCGATGCGCTATGCCTGGGATCTGCAGCATGCATATCTGAACGAGAGTGGCTACACCGCTGGCATCAAGAGCGCGCTGGCGCGAGCGCTGCTGCACCGGATCCGGATCTGGGACGTGCGCACGGCCCATGGACCGGATGCCATGCTGGCGAATTCCAATTTCGTCGCCAAGCGGATCAAGAAGGTCTATGGCCGCGACGCCAAGGTCATCTACCCGCCAGTGACCATGTCGAAGCTGCCGGCTGATCTGCCGACCGGGGACCACTTCCTCGCGGCAAGTCGTCTGGTGCCCTACAAGAAAATCGAAGCTGTGATCCAGGCCTTTGCCGAACTGCCGGACCAGAAGCTGATCGTCGCGGGCGACGGCCCGGATGCCGAGCGATTGAAGGCCATCGCTGGCCCGAACGTGACATTTGTCGGATTCGTCAGTGATGAGAAGCTGCGCGAATTGATGGCGACGGCGCGTGCCTTCGTCTTTGCCGCGGAGGAAGATTTCGGAATCATCGTTGTGGAAGCGGAATCCGAGGGCGCGCCGGTTCTGGCATTCGGCCGCGGCGGTGCGCGTGAAACGGTTTCGGCCTCGCCCGAATTGCGCACCGGCATGTTCTTCGATTCCAACGAGCCGAAAGCGATTGCGGAATGCGTTCGTGCATTCGTCGCGAATGAAAGCTCATTTTCGCGCGCTGACTGCCGGATGCAGGCCGAGAAGTTCTCGGCCGAGCGTTTCCGTAATGAACTGACGTCGTTCGTGAATGATCACATGCGGACATTCAGCGGTGAGCGGCGGCGCAATCGCGATGGCGGGTCGCCGGATCCGGCGGGCTTCAAGCGACGCTGGAGCGATGCCAAGGATTCCGCCCGCAGCGAATAGGCGTTTGCGTTATGATGGTGCCCGCGACCCAGGGGCTTTGTAATCCGGAAACCGCGACAGCATGGCGGCCTTCAGGAACTTGAAGTGCGAGATGCTGACAGCAAGGTCGCGCAACCGGCGCTGGCCGTTTGAAATTTCGGTCTCGAACAGATCCAGATGATCGCTGTCGAGCTTCTCCCGCGTCAGATACTCATCGTCCCCATTGCCGAAGGTCACAGCCGCGCGCGCCAGCACATCGTCGACGCGCCGGGTGAGGCCGGCCTGCTCGGCTTCGGCATTGCTAAGTGCGCTATCAAGGGCCGAAAGGACGAAATCTAGCCGCTCGCGATCGGTCTCGGCATCGCGCTCGGCCGAACGTGCCCTGAACTCACGCTCGCCGACAAGGCTGCGAAGATAGTTCTGGGCACGAGCCCGCAGGAACATCTGGAACATGCCGTATCCGGTCCAAGCGCGCGGCGGTATGCCGCACAATGGCGGAGCTTGGCCGATTATGGTGATCAATCGGTTAAGAAATCGGATGCGCGATCAGGCGGGCTTGCAGAACATCGCGATCGCCGCGTCGATCCGCGCGTTAAGCATGCGCCGGTTGAGACGATAACTGTTGTCCGCCATCAGCCTGAAATGATCATTGGCGAACACCATGCCGAGCAGCATTTCGGACACCTGCTTGATGGGTTGATCGCGCAGCTCTGACCGGAGTGTCACGCGCTTAAGGGCCTCCACCATGTCCCTGGCACCCAGCTCGAAGATGACCTCGGCGAAGATACCGGCGATATCCGGGGAGAGCAGGCGTTCGCTGATAATCAGCCGATGCAGCGCGATCTCGTCGGGCGCCAGCGCGATATCGACAATTCGCTTCAGCGATAGCCTCAACTGGTCGATCGGAGTGCCCTTGGCTTCCACGTGACCAAACCGGACCTGCGGCAGGCTGCGCAGCAGCATGGCGCGGAACAGTTCGCTCTTGCTGGCGAACATCTTGTAGAGCGTTTTCTTCGACATCCCGGCCGCACCAGCGATATCATCCATGGTGGTCGCCGCGAAGCCCTTCACCGTAAAGGTGGCTTTGGCCACCGTGAGCAGATGCTCGGTGCGTTCGCCGGAGGGCGGAGCCGAAGCGCTTGATGCGGCAGGATTGGCCATGGGCAGACCTATTGCCTGCGACAAAGTGCCGTCGCGATTCTTCCTCGCACTTCTTGTTGCAACCATCGCGCATCGATCCCGTTAATGAAGGCCGCCTCACAAACGCTTGAGCAGCGACCTCCCGCGCAGCGTAGCGCTTGACTTCCCAAAAGGAAACTACCAAGTTTCCTGTACGGAAACCGTAGAGTTTCCACATATTTCCAACGGCGACGTCATCCGCGATTTGCGTGGATGCCGGGCGCCGTTTTGCATTGGTGAGCTGATGATGAGCCTTGAAATTGCGCGCCCTTTCGCCCTGGTTGGCCTGCTGGT
The DNA here is from genome assembly GCF_041424195.1 of Tardiphaga sp. Classification (NCBI taxonomy): domain Bacteria; kingdom Pseudomonadati; phylum Pseudomonadota; class Alphaproteobacteria; order Hyphomicrobiales; family Nitrobacteraceae; genus Tardiphaga; species Tardiphaga sp. The sequence goes on from NZ_JBGMOE010000062.1 coordinate 49,312, forward strand.
GCTCGCTGGATGTGGTGAGGCGAAGAAGGAAGCTGCGGTACCGCCGGCGCCTGAAGTTGGCGTCCTTGTTCTGAAGACGCGCGAGGCGCCGGTCTCCACGGTGTTGCCTGGCCGCGTCAACGCCTATCAGGTCTCGGAAGTGCGCCCTCAAGTCACAGGAATCCTGCAGAAGCGAAACTTTGTCGAGGGCTCGGAAGTGAAAGCCGGCGATCTTCTTTATGAGATCGACCCGGTTCAATATCAGGCTGCACTGGAGAGCGCGGAGGCTGCGGTTCTGAAGGCGCAGGCCAATCTCGTGAGTGTGCGGCTCAAGGCCGAGCGCAAGACGCAGTTGCTCAAGACCAATGCGGCCAGTCAGCAGGATGTCGATGATGCGGTCGCGACCTTCAAGCAGGGCGAAGCAGATTTGAAGGCTGCAGAGGCCAATCGCGATACCGCGGCAATCGCCCTGGATCGCACGAAGGTAACCGCCTCGATTTCCGGCCGCATTGGTAAGTCGTCGATCACGCCGGGTGCCCTGGTCACCGCGAGCCAGGCCAGTGCGCTGACCACGATCCAGCAACTCAATCCGATCTATGTAGATCTCGATCAATCGACCTCGGAAATGGAGCGCCTGCGATCGCAGCTTCAGAACGGGCGGTTGAAGCAGCCTGACGGCCATGTCCAGATCGAGCTGTTGCTGGAGAACGGCAAGACCTACGATCAGAAAGGCAAATACAGCTTCACCGATTCCAGCGTGAATGAGGCGACCGGTTCGGTCAGCACCCGCGCCATCTTCGCAAATCCAAACCGGGCGCTATTGCCCGGCATGTATGTGCGTGCGCGCGTCGTGGCCGGTGTCGATCCCGCCGCGATCATGATCCCGCAACGTGCGGTGTCGCGTAATCCGCTCGGGCAGGCGACCGCCATGTTCGTCGACAAGGACGGCAAGGTCGAGCAGCGTATCATCGAAGTCGCTCAGGCGATCGGCAATAACTGGCTCGTCGAACGCGGCGCCGTATCGGGCGATCGCGTGATCATCGACGGATTGCAGAAGGTCAAACCGGGCGCCAATGCCCGGACTGTCGAGGTGACCGTCGATCCCGCCACCGGCCTAACCCTTAATCCCGGCAAGCAGGCCGATGCGGGCTCCGACGCTGCACCCGCGGCCCGCAAGGAATAACGGATATGTCGCATTTCTTCATCAAACGCCCGATCTTTGCATGGGTCCTTGCGATCCTGATCATGTTCGGCGGCTTGCTAGCCATTCTCGGCTTGCCGATTGCCCAATACCCGCAGATCGCGCCGACAGTGATCACGATCTCCGCGACCTATCCGGGCGCCAATGCGCAAACGGCGGAGAATTCGGTGACCAAGGTCATCGAGCAGAACATGACCGGCGTCGACTATCTGCAATATATGTCGTCCTATTCGACCTCCACCGGCACCGTGCAGATCTCGATCACCTTCAGCAACGAAGCCAATCCCGACATCGCGCAGGTGCAGGTGCAGAACAAGCTGCAGCTTGCGATGCCGCTGCTCCCGCAGGTGGTGCAGCAGCAGGGCCTGCGCGTGGTGAAGTCGTCGTCGAGCTTCCTGATGGTTCTCGGCTTCGTCTCCGAAAACGGCAGCATGACCGCGAGCGACATTGCGGATTACGTGGCGAGTTCGATCAATGAACCGATCAGCCGCGTCTCTGGCGTCGGTCAGGTGCAGTTGTTCGGCGCCGAATATGCGATGCGGGTGTGGCTCGATGCCGACAAGCTCGCGAAATACAATCTGATGCCGGGTGATGTCACTGCGGCCATTCAGGCGCAGAATACTCAAGTCACGGCAGGCCAGCTCGGCGGTCTGCCGGCAGTCGATGGCCAGCAGCTCAACGCGACGATCACATCGCAAAGCCGCCTGCAGACCATCGAACAGTTCAACGACGTCATCCTGCGTACCAGCACGTCGGGCCAGACGGTTCGCATCAAGGACGTCGCCCGGGTCGAGCTTGGCTCCAAGAGCTATGACGCCGTGGCGCGCTACAATGGCAAGCCGGCTGCGGGCATGGGCATCAGCCTGGCAACCGGTGCCAACGCGGTGGCAACGTCGGAGGGTGTGAAAGCACGCATCAATCAGCTCACGGCGAATATGCCGGCGGGGCTGAAGGTGATCTATCCCTATGACACGACACCATTCGTGAAACTCTCGATCGAGAAGGTCGTGCACACGCTGTTCGAGGCGATCGTGCTGGTCTTCATTGTAATGTTTGTGTTCCTGCAGAGCTGGCGTGCGACCATCATTCCTACGATTGCGGTGCCGGTGGTCCTGCTTGGCACCTTCGGCGTGCTGTCGATTGCCGGATATTCCATCAACACGCTGACCATGTTCGCGATGGTGCTGGCTATCGGCCTTCTCGTCGACGACGCCATCGTCGTGGTGGAGAACGTCGAACGCGTGATGGAGGAAGAAGGCCTGTCGCCGCGCGAGGCGACTGAGAAGTCCATGCATGAGATCACCGGCGCGCTGGTTGGCGTCGGCGTCGTGCTGTCGGCCGTGTTCATTCCGATGGCCTTCTTCTCCGGTTCGGTCGGCATCATCTATCGGCAGTTCGCGCTCACCATCGTGTCGGCCATGGTGCTTTCCGTCTTGGTGGCGCTGATCCTGACGCCAGCGCTGTGTGCCACGATCCTGAAAAAGCCCGAAAAGAGTCATGGCCATAAGCGCGGTTTCTTCGGCTGGTTCAATCGCAGTTTCGATCGCACTGCCAATGGTTATGAGAAGACCACCGGCGCTGTCGTGCGACGGCCGGCGGTGGCCTTGATCGCTTTTGTCGCTGTCGTCGCCGGCATGGTTGTTTTGTTCGTACGTTTGCCGAGCTCGTTCCTTCCGGATGAGGATCAGGGCACGCTTATCTCGCTGATTCAGCTGCCGGTTGGCGCCACCGCCGGCCGTACGCTCGATGTGATCAAGCAGGTCGAACATCAATTCATGGAGAATGAGAAGGACACGGTGCAGGGCGTGTTCGCGGTGCGCGGTTTCAGCTTTGCTGGTCAGGGGCAGAATGTCGGCCTTGCTTTCGTCAGCCTGAAACCGTTTGCCGAACGTGCGGATCATGCCAAGTCGGCGCAAGCCATTGCCGGGCGTGCAATGGCGGTGTTCTCGAAGATTCGTGATGCGATGGCCTTCACCGTGTTGCCGCCGTCGCTGCCGGGCTTCGGCAATGCCAGCGGCTTTGACTTCTATCTGCAGGACTCCGGCGGGGCCGGCCACGAGGAACTGCTGAAGACCCGTAATCAACTGCTTGGACAGCTCGCAGGCGACAAACGTATTGCGCAGTCGCGGCCGAACGGACAGGACGATACGCCGCAATTCAACCTTGATATCGACCAGCCGAAAGCCACGGCGCTCGGCATCAACCTGACCGATCTCAACACGACGCTGTCGGCGGCGTGGGGCGGCTCCTATGTCAACGACTTCATCGATCGCGGCCGCGTGAAACAGGTCTACGTCCAGGGCGACGCGCCATTCCGGATGGGCACGACTGACATCGGCAGATGGTATGTGCGCAACAATTCGGGATCGATGGTGCCATTCACAGCTTTCGCGAGCGAACGCTGGAGCTACGGCTCCCCGCGTCTCGAGCGCTACAATGGTGTGGCCGCCGTGCAGATCCAGGGGCAGGCGTCACCCGGCACGAGTTCGGGCACCGCGATGACCGCGGTCGACGAACAGATGAAGAAATTGCCAGCCGGCTATACGCATGAATGGACCGGGCTGTCGTTTCAGGAGCGGCTGACCGGCAGCCAGACACTGTATCTCTATGCGATCTCGGTTTTGATCGTGTTCCTTTGCCTCGCGGCTCTCTATGAGAGCTGGTCGATTCCCTTCGCCGTGATGCTGTCCGTGCCGATCGGCATCCTTGGAGCGCTGGCGGCGGCCACAATGTTCGGGCAGGCCAACGACGTCTATTTCCAGGTCGGCCTGCTCACGACCATAGGCCTGTCCGCGAAGAACGCGATTCTGATCGTCGAATTTGCGATCGAGCAGCAGGCGGCGGGCAAGTCGCTGGTCGAGGCGACGTTGCACGCAGCAAGGCAGCGTCTGCGCCCCATCCTGATGACTTCGCTGGCATTCGTTCTCGGCGTGTTGCCGCTGGCGATGGCGACCGGCGCCGGTTCGGCCAGCCAGAATGCCATCGGCATCGGCGTCGCGGGCGGCATGGTCACCGCCACGGTGCTGGGCATCTTCTTCGTGCCGGTTCTTTACGTGCTGGTGCAGCGCCTGTTTCCGGGCCGCAAGAAGGACGAGAAAGGGCGGGCGCATGAGCACGCCGTGGCGTCGCCGGCGGAGTAATCGCGCTGCTCTCGGCCGGAAGTCATGGTTGTCCGCGATGACGGGCGACCATCTGTCCAGCTTATAGCGGTCACCCGGCTTTTCCGGTTATCCTCCCGACAAAACGAGAGGGATGGAAACAGATGCCGCAGCTTTCGGGTGACCGCCACGTGATCGACGACTCCACCGGCAAAGCGAGTGCGGGGCGTTTTGCGGAAACAATTCGGCCGCGGCTGTCGGTGCCTTTGGTCGCGGCGCCGATGTTTCGCGTGTCGGGCCCGGATCTCGTCATTGCGGCCTGCAAGGCCGGTGTGATTGGCTCGTTTCCAACCGCCAATTGCCGGACCGACGAAGAACTCGATAGCTGGATAGCGCGCATTCTCGCTGCGCTCGAGGCGGGCGACGCACCGCTCTGCCCCAATCTCATCATCCGCCGCGAGAGCTTGCAGGATGATCTTGCCACGGTGATCCGGCATCGCTGCGAGATGGTGATCACCAGCGTGGGGTCGCCAGACGCCGTCGTCGCGCCGCTGCACGACGCAGGCTGCATGGTCTTTGCCGATGTCGCCTCGATCCGCCATGCGAAGAAGGCCATCGCCGCCGGTGTCGATGGGCTCGTCTTGCTGACCGCGGGCGCCGGCGGGCAGACCGGCTGGGTCAATGGTTTTTCCTTCGTCCGTGCGGTTCGCTCATTTTATGAAGGACCGGTTGTCCTGGCCGGTGGCGTCTCCGACGGCCAGGCGGTGTTTGCTGCCGAGGTGCTGGGCTGCGATCTCAGCTACATGGGCACGAAATTCATCGCGACGCAGGAAAGCATGGCGGTGGATGAGTACAAGCAGATGCTCGTCACCTCCGAACTCGATGACGTGCTGCTGTCTCGGGCTTTCACCGGTCTGGAAACCAATACGCTGGTTCCCTCGATCGTCGCCGCGGGGCTCGATCCGAAAGATTTGCCGACAGACATGACCAGGGAGCGCGCCGATGCGCTCTACGGCCGGCAAGCGACGTCGGGGGTTAAGCGATGGCGTGACGTCTGGAGTGCAGGCCACTCTGTCTCAGGTGTTGCCGCAATTGAGCCCGTAGCAACGCTGGTCGCCCGCACGCGCGATGAGTATGAGACGGCGCGTCAACGACACGGCGTTCGCCGGAGGGGCTAGCGCGCTAGGAGTGAAGCATCCGCGCCCGGCGCAAGGTTTCGGAAGGCAATTCTGCAAAGTGGCGCTTGTAGCCGAGCGAGAACTGGCTGAAGTGCCAGAAGCCCCATTTCACCGCGATATCGTACACACCGATCTGTTCATCGGTACACTGCTTGAGTTCGCGGCGTACGCGATTGAGCCGGACAGCACGGAGATAGTGAAGCGGATTGCTGCCGAGCACGTCCTGAAAGCAGTAGTTCAGCTTGCGGCGGCTGGCGCCGACCCCCTTGCAGACATCGAGGATCGACATCGGCTCATCCGGCCGGGCGAGCATCAAGGCGCAGGCGCGCTCGACCAGGCGCTTGCGGGCAGTGCCGCCGCGCAGGTCATCGCAGGGCTGCAGCGTCGGTAACAGGTCGATGATTTCCGACAGCAGATTGTCCTCGAGATGCTGGCGCGCGGCGACATCATCGAGAATTTGCGGTGTCTGCTCGACAACCTGGTGCACATAGGCCAGCAAACGCCGAACGCGGTCGATCGCATCGGGGTCCGTCTTCAATTCCCTCAACTGATGCCAGAGGCCGGCGGGCAATTCGATTTGCAATGCAGCCAGCGTCTTTTCCATCAGGGCCGCGTCCATCACGACGCCGCGCAACTCGAATTCCGGTGGCGTGCACATGTCGACTTCTGCATCGAAGCACGTGATGACGTTGCCTGGCGACATGCAGGCGCCGTTGAAATTGATGTCGGTCTGGGTATTCCACGGTAACGCAATGCCGAAGCTGTCGGAGCCGAGCATTCCGTATTGGCGCACTTTCTGGCTCGTGGTTTCCCTGAACACCTGAAGTCCGGGCAGCCGGACCTCGGTAAAAGTGCCGCGAAAAGCGCCGCAACTGATCTGATCGTAGTCCAGCCGCCAGCGGCCTAGATTTGCGCAATGCGTATCGACGTCATTGCTTGCAGCGTCGAATAGCCAGGAATTCCCGGCTATTCCGACGCTGCCACCAGCGGAGACATCAGAAGACAACAACATGCCGGATCCACTCTTGGCCGCTCAATCAGTATGCAGACGTCAATCTAGCAAAGCCTATGCCAGTCCCGCCGGAAAGGCATGTGCTGATTTTCGTAAGAATTGCCGATTCTTGATAACGGCTTAAGCCGCCCCCGCAGATGATCCCGCATCGGAGCGGCCGCTAGGGTGGTTCGCTATCATGCTGCAGCGCCATACGAGGTCGAGATGAAGCCGAGTGACGTCATGAACGGTGCACCTCCATCGACCGAGGCGCTGGTGAGCCGGTTTAACTGGCGAAAATACCCCTACAGCCAGTGGAGCTTCCGCAATACGCGGCAGGTACTGCCGACCGCGGATATTCGGCGGTCATCGACGCCGAGTGTACTGACGTCGTCTGTCCGCGATCTGAGTGCAGTCGGCTTTGTTGCCGACGGAAAGCAGACGACTATCGCCGAAACGCTGGCGCAAACTTACGCCGACGGATTGCTTGTGATGCAGCGCGGCAAGATCGTCACCGAATGGTACGGCGAGGGCATGACGCCGCATACACCGCATCTCGTGTGCTCGGTCAGCAAATCGATCTGCGGCACGCTGGGCGGCATTCTCGTTGAGCGCGGTCTGCTCGATGTCGACAAGCCGATCACCCATTACATTCCGGAAGTCGCGTCGTCGGTCTATGGCAGCTGCACGGTGCGCCATCTGCTCGACATGACCGTCGCGATCAAATTCGACGAGGACTACGACGATCCGGACGGCGATGTTGCCAAATATCGCCTCTGCAACGGCTGGGACGTGCTGCCGAACGGCACGGCGCAGGGCGACCAGCGCAGCTTCCTTGCGACGCTGCGGCCGAATGGCGGGCCGCACGGCAAGGTGTTTCACTATGTATCGACCAATACCGACGTGCTGGGCTGGGTCTATGAGAAGGTCTGCGGCAAGCCCTATGCGCAGATACTGTCCGAATATATGTGGGCGCCGATGGGCGCGGAAGACGACGCCTATATCACGCTCGATACCCACGGAGCGTCGCGCTCAGCAGGCGGCATCTGCGCAACATTGCGCGATCTTGCCCGATTCGGCGAGATGATGCGCAATCGCGGTCTCGCCAATGGCACACAGGTTGTGCCGGGCAGATGGGTCGACGACATTCATCTCAATGGCGACATGCAGGCATGGGCCAACGGTGATCTCGCTTTCGTCTTCCCGAGCGGCCGCTATCGCGCCTGCTGGTACACCGTCGATCCCACGCGGCTGGATCTTGCGGCCATCGGCATCCACGGTCAGTGGATCTATATCGACCCCACCACGGACCTGGTGATCGTTAAGGTCGCTGCGCAGCCCAATCCAATGGATATCCCGATCGATCATCGCTGGCTCGCGGCCTTCCGCGCGATCGGTGAAGCGCTGTCCAAACCTTCCGTCTGACATTTCCGTGCCATCCCATTGTTCGGAGACCGCCATGTTCAATGATTTCAGCCGTCGTTCGCTTCTCAAGGCGGGCGCCGCGGGTCTTGCCACCGGCATCATGCCGCGCATTGCGCGCGCACAATCAAGCAGGGTCATTCGCGCCGTGATGCATGCGCCGCTGCGCGCCACCGATCCACTGATCAACACCGCATGGACCGGCCGTAACCACGGCCTCAACATCTATGACACGTTGTTCTCCACGGACTCGAAATTCCAGATCCGGCCGCAGATGGTCGAGGCCTATGAAGTCTCCGCCGACAAGCTGACCTATACATTCAAGCTGCGCTCCGGCCTGAAATTCCACGATGGCGCGCCAGTAACGTCGGCTGACGTCATCCCGTCGCTGCAGCGCTGGGCCAAGCGCGACACCATGGGCTCGCGGATGATGAGTTTCATCGCGGAACTCAAACCCGTCGATGAGCGCACCTTCCAGTTGGTCCTGAAATCACCCTACGGCCAAGTGCTGCCGACGCTGGCCAAGCCATCGAGCATCATGCCCTTCATCATGCCGGCGCGTCTCGCCGCGCAGGCGCCGGATCAACCGGTCACGGAGTTTGTCGGCTCTGGCCCGTTCCGCTTCATCGCGTCGGAATTCCGCCCGGGCAATCGCGCCGTCTATGAGCGCAACGCGGATTACGTCTCGCGCGACGAGCCGTCCGATGGCCTTGCCGGCGGCAAGATCGTCAAGATCGACCGCTACGAATGGATCAGCATGCCGGATTTCCAGACGGCGGCCAATGCGCTGGTCAACAAGGAGATCGATTTTCTCGAAGCCGCGCCGCACGACATCCTGCCGTCACTCGCCGCGGCCAAGGATGTTGTGGTTGCTGACTACAATCCGCTCGGCTTCATGTCGGTGTGCAGGATGAACTGGCAGAGCGAGCCGTTCAACCGTCCGGAAATCCGCCAGGCCGTGATGTATGCGAGCGATCAGACCGACTGGCTGGATGCTCAGGTCGGCAATCCCGAATATTATCAGACCTCGGCTGCAATGTTCGGCGTCACCACGCCGCTCGGCAGCGAGGTCGGCTGGAACACCAAGTCCGATGTCGCACGCGCCAAGGATCTGCTCAAGAAGGGCGGCTACAAGGGCGAGAAGGTCGTGATGTTGCAGGCCACCGACTCGCCGCTGCTATCCGGCTCCAGCACCGTCACCGCGCAGAAGCTCCGCGCCATCGGCATGAATGTCGAGGTGCAGACCATGGACTGGGGCTCGCTGCTGGCGCGCCGCGTCAAGCAGGATTCCACCGCCAATGGCGGCTGGTCGATAACCCATTGGGTTACGACCACCACCGAGCTGATGAACCCGCTCGCCAACACTCTGCTCGATACCCGCGGCAAGGCCGGTGGCTTCTTCGGCTGGCCGGAGGACACCGAAATCGAGGGCCTGCGCAACACATTCGCTCTGGAGCCCTCGGCTGACGCGCAGAAGGCTGTGGCCGAAGCGATCCAGAAGCGCGCTTACGATGTGATGACACATATTCCGGGTGGCCAGTTCCGGCAACCGGTCTCGCACAGCAAGGCGCTGAAGAATATCGTTCGCGCACCAGCGCCGCTGTTCTGGAACGTCGAGAAAACGGCGTAAGCTGATGGCGATCGCCGGTGTCCTTCTCAAGCGGTCCGTGTCGGTCGTTCCCGTGCTTGCGGTGGTTGCGCTGATCGCGTTCCTGCTGCTGCGGTTCTCGTCCGGAGATCCTGTGGCGCAACTCGCGGGCGACAATGCCGATCCGGCAGCGATCGCCGCGATCCGTGCGCGGCTCGGCCTCGATCAGCCATTGCCGGTGCAGTTCCTGCAGTGGCTGTGGCGACTTCTTCAGGGTGATCTCGGCATCTCCATCGTCTCGAATCAGCCGGTCTTGACACTGATTGGCCAGCGGGTGGGTCCGACATTGGCCGTCTCGCTTACCACCATCATTTTCTCGGTGCTCGTCGGCGTGCCGATCGGTGTGCTCGCTGCGTGGCGTCGCGGCGGCTGGCTCGATCGCTTCGCCATGTGGACGTCTGTGACCGGGTTCGCCGTGCCGACCTTCGCCATCGGCTATTTCTGGATCTATCTGCTGTCGATGCAGCTCGGCCTGTTCCCGGTGCAGGGCTATGCATCGCTGTCCCAGGGCGTCGGTCTGTTTCTCTGGCACCTCGCGTTGCCGACGCTGACGCTCAGTCTCGTCTATGTCGCGCTGATCGCCCGCGTGGCGCGTACCAGCCTGCTCGAAGTCTTGAACGAGGATTTCGTCCGCACCGCTCGCGCCAAGGGCCTGCCGGAGCGCATCGTGGTGTTCAAACATGCGCTGCGTAATGCCGCCGTGCCCATCGTTTCCATCGTCGGCATAGGCGTCGCGCTATTGATCGGCGGCGTGGTTGTCACCGAGAGCGTGTTCAATCTGCCCGGCCTCGGCCGTCTGACGGTGGATTCCGTACTAGCGCGTGATTACCCGGTGATCCAGGGTATCATCATGGTATTCGGCGGCGCCTATGTGGCGATCAATCTGCTGGTCGATATCAGCTACACATTCTTCGACCCGAGGATCAGCGCGCAATGACCGCCACCACCGTCATCGCGCCCGCATCTTCGCCAGTCGATGTGTGGACTCTCGTCCGTAAGCTGCTGCGTAACCGGACGATCCTGTTCGGCCTCGGCGTTCTCATCCTGCTCGCTTTGGTCGCGATTTTTGCCAGCGTGTTGTGGACTGTGGATCCGGCTGCGCTCAAGCCCCGGTTGCGGCTGCGGTCGCCGAGTGCGGTCAACTGGCTTGGCACCGACAATCTCGGCCGCGATATCTGGAGCCGGCTGATCTATGGAAGCCGTGTGTCGCTGGTCGTCGGCGCGGTGGTGGCGATCCTTGCGGTCGTCGCCGGCAGTGCGCTCGGCCTGATTGCGGGCATGGTGCGCTGGATCGACAATGTGCTGATGCGCATGATGGACGGGATGATGGCGATTCCCGCGATCTTGCTCGCCATCGCATTGATCGGCGGCCTCGGCGCCAATCTCGTGACCATATGCATCGCCATTGCCGTTCCCGAAATCCCGCGGGTGGCCCGCATGGTGCGCAGTGTCGTGCTCACAGTACGCGAGGAGGCCTATGTCGAGGCTGCCGTCAGTATGGGCACGCGGCTGCCGGTACTGGTTATCAGACATATCGTTCCCAACATTCTTGCCCCGTTGATCGTGCAGGCCACCTATATCGCTTCGTCGGCGATCCTGATCGAAGCCTCGCTGTCCTTCCTCGGTATCGGCATGCCCGACGAGATCCCGAGCTGGGGCAACATGATGGCCGATGCTCGACTGTATTTTCAGATCAGGCCCGGCCTGATGCTGTTCCCCGGCATCTGCATCGCGCTCACCGTGCTCGGCATCAACCGGCTTGGCGACGGCCTGCGCGACATGCTCGACCCCCGGCTCGCGCGTTCGGTGGGAGGTGTCAAATGAGCGAGGCCGTCCTCGAAGTCGCGGGTCTCACCGTCGGACTGACGCACGATGCCGATGGGCGTCGTATTGTCCGGGATATCAATGTCACGGTGCCGCGCGGGCAGATCGTCTGCGTGGTCGGTGAATCCGGCTCCGGCAAGTCGGTCACGGCTTTCAGTGTCACGGGGCTGCTGCCGGAAGGGCTAAAGCCTGTCGCCGGCTCGATCAAACTGCTCGGCGAAGAACTGATCGGGGCCACGGACGACCGGATGCGCGAACTACGCGGCAGCCGCATCGGCATGATCTTCCAGGAGCCGATGACGGCGCTCAATCCGGTGATGACCGTGCGCGAACAGCTTGCCGAACTGATCGAGTGGCATTCCGACAAACGGCACACCAAGGCCGAAGTCGACAAGCGCGTTCTTGCGGCGCTGGAAGACATGCTGCTGCCCAACGCCTCGCAGATGATGCGTGCCTATCCGCATCAGCTCTCCGGCGGCCAGCGCCAGCGCGTCATGATCGCCATGGCGATGCTGCTCGAGCCGATCCTGCTGATTGCTGATGAGCCCACCACGGCGCTCGATGTCACCACGCAGAAGCAGATCCTGATGCTGATCAAGGATCTGGTGAAACGCAAGAATATCGGCGTGCTGTTCATTACCCACGATTTCGGCGTCGTTGCTGATATCGCCGATCAGGTCGTGGTGATGCAGAGGGGCCTGGTCGTGGAGAGCGGCAGCGTCGATGCGCTCTTGAAGAATCCCACACAGCCTTACACACGCCTGCTGATCAATTCCGTGCCCAAGGGCATCCGCGTGGCCACCGAGACGCGTGAGCCCACGCCGACGGTGCTGGAAGTCAAGGCTCTGAAGATGACCTATGGGCATCGCGGATTTTTTGGCCGGGGCCGGGTGACGCAGGCGGTTAAGGAAGCTGCATTCACGCTCGGTCGCGGCGAAATCATTGGCGTGGTCGGCGAGTCCGGTTCCGGCAAGTCGACGTTGGCGCGCTGCGTGTCGCGGCTGATGAAGCCGACATCGGGCGAGATCAGCCTGCTCGGTACCGATATCGCTCGCGCATCGAATGAGACGCTGCGCCCACATCGCCGCTATATTCAGGTCGTATTCCAGGACCCCTATCGGTCGCTCAATCCGCGCCTGTCGGTCGGACGATCTCTGATCGAAGGCGTTGTCAATTTCGGAGCGACACCCGATGAGGCGCGCGCAAAGGTCGCGTCCTTGCTGGAGCTTGTCGGCATGGATACCCAGATCCTCGATCGTTTCCCGCATGAATTTTCCGGCGGCCAACGCCAGCGGATCTGCATCGCGCGCGCACTGGCCTCGGAACCGCAGATATTGATTGCCGACGAAGCCGTCTCGGCACTCGACGTCACCGTGCAGGCACAGGTGCTGAGACTGTTCGCCGATCTGCGCAGCCGGCTTGGGTTGGCCATGCTGTTTATTACCCACGATCTGCGTGTCGCCGGCGAACTCTGCGACCGCATCATGGTGATGAAATCCGGCGAGATCGTCGAAAGCGGCTCGACCGCCGACGTCTTCGACAATCCACAGCATCCCTACACACAGGCCTTATTTTCGGCGGCCCCAGGCCGGGAGCGACTGCAATGAATGCTTTTGGCGCCCAATACTTTCCAATCCCCCACGGCGCAAGGCGCCTTCAGGAGTTCTGTCTATGACGGTCATGACCAAGATCGAGAGCGATGCGACTGTTCAGACGGATGCACCGGTGCCGTTCCATCCGCTCAACCCGCTCTCGCTCGATGAAATCGGGGTGGCCTGCGATCTCGTGAAGACGGTTGCCCAACTCTCGGCGCGCGCCCGTTTTCCCATCGTGCGGCTGGAAGAGCCGAGTAAGGCCGATCTGCGCGCCTATGCCGGTGGCACCAGGCTGCCGCGGCTGGCGTTTATCGTTGTGCTGGAATCCGCGACCGGTGCTTCGACCGAATACATTGTCGATCTCTCGGCCGGCAAGATCGTCGAAAGCAAGCTGCTGCCGAATTCCGAAGCGCCTTATGGTCAGCCGCCGGTAATGATCGGGGAGTTCATGCTGTGCGAGAAAATCGTCAAATCCGATGAAGGCTGGCGCAATGCGATGCGCCGCCGTGGCATGTCCGACAAGGATATGGAGATGGCGCAGGTCGATCCATTTTCGTCGGGTTTTTTCGATCGCGATTTCGAGCGTGGTCGCCGCATCGTGCGTGCCGTCACGTTTTTCCGTGAGGATATCAAGGACAATGCCTATGCGCATCCGGTCGAGGGTGTCGTGGCCGTTGTCGATCTGATCCATCAGAAAGTGGTCGATCTGCTCGACGACGAGGTCGTCATTCCGATCCCGAAGAAGAAGCGCAATTATGGCGCCCATGAGAATACCAATCCGCGTACCGACATCAAACCGCTGAATATCGAGCAGCCGGAAGGTCCGAGCTTCAAGGTCGATGGCTGGAATGTCGAGTGGCAGAAGTGGAGTTTCCGCGTCGGTTTCACGCCGCGCGAGGGTCTGGTGCTGAACCAGCTTTCCTATCAGGATGGCGACAGGAAGCGCTCCATCATCCATCGCGCCAGCGTCACCGAGATGGTGGTGCCCTATGCCGACCCGACGGCCAATCACTACTGGAAGTCGGCTTTCGACGCTGGCGAATACGGCCTCGGCATGCTCGCCAACGCGCTGGAACTCGGCTGCGACTGCCTCGGCAACATCCACTATTTCGACATCCCGGCGGCGGACGAGCAGGGCGTGCCGTTCACGATGAAGAATGCGGTTTGCATGCATGAAGAGGATTACGGTATCCTCTGGAAGCACTACGAATTCCGTAACGGATTGTTCGAAGTGCGCCGCTCGCGCCGCCTCGTCATCAGCTTCTTCGCCACCGTCGGCAATTATGATTACGGCTTCTACTGGTATCTTTACCAGGACGGCACCATCCAGTTGGAGGCCAAGCTCACAGGCATCATCCAGACGGCGGCGGTGGCGCCCGACCAGAAATATGCCTGGGGCGGCATGGTCGACGAGAATCTCGGTGGCCCCACCCACCAGCACTTCTTCAATGTCCGTATGCATATGGATCTCGACGGCGGCGGCAACACCGTGACCGAACACGAATTTGCGCAGCGTCCATGGGGCACCGACAATCCCCATGGCAATGCGTTCGATCTCAAGAGCCGCACGCTGTCGCGCGAGCGCGATGCGGCAGCGATCGCAAACGGCCAGAGCGGCCGTTACTGGAAGGTCACCAACCCGAACAGCAAGAACAGCGTCGGCAATCCCACGGGCTACAAGCTCTCCGTGATGCCAAGTCCGCTGATGCTGGCGCAGGAAGGCAGCTTCGTGCGCAAGCGCGGCGGCTTCGCGACCAAACATGTCTGGGTCACCGCCTATGATCCCGCGGAGAAATACGCCAGCGGGGACTATCCGAACGTCCATGCCGGCGGCGACGGCCTGCCGCGCTATATCGAGCAGAACCGCAATATCGAGAATACCGACATCGTGCTGTGGCACTCGTTCGGCCACACCCATGTCTGCAAGCCCGAGGATTTCCCGGTGATGCCGGTGGAATATGCCGGCTTCATGCTGAAGCCGAATGGCTTCTTCGCGGCGAATCCGGCGCAGGATATCGCGCCGGAGCGCAATGGCCGCAGCGTTCTGAGCACCGATACGGCGACGGGGGCTGCCGGAAGCTCCTGCTGCCACAAGTCCTGAGACTATGACCGGGAGGCACGCGACATGATCTGCTGCCTCCTCGCCCTGCTCGCGGCATTGCCCGGCGTCTCCCTGATCCGGCGGCTGCAGGCGGAGCGCGGGAACTGCGTGTCGATCTGCACGGTGGGGTTGCGGCGCGATATCGAGTTCGCGGTGGCGACTGCCGGTATCATTATTGTGGTGACGGCTACCGCGCTGTCGATTCACAGGTTAAACCACACGGCATCCCCGCGCGCCTGGGGGCCGATCTGCTCGGCGCTCGACCGCATCTCTCCCGCCTCATCGCGTGATCCGCGTGGGGCGGCTTCGTACCGATAGAGGACCCTCATGCGTGATTTCATGGCCGTCGCCCGTTCCGTTGCCGTTGCCGAACACGGGATGGCCGCAACCTCGCATCCGTTGGCGACGCTGGCTGCGGTGGAGATGCTGAAGTCCGGCGGTAATGCTATCGATGCGGCACTGGCCGCGGTCGCCGTGCAATGCGTGGTCGACCCCGCGATGACCGGCATCGGCGGTGACTGTTTTGCGCTTTATTCGCCGAAAGGCGGCGCGCCGATCGCGCTGAACGGCTCCGGCCGCACCCCTGCCAGAATCGATTCCGAGAAATATGCGGCGTCCGGCGCCCGCGACATTCCCGAGACCTGCGTCGAGACCGTCACCGTGCCCGGTGCCATCGATGCCTGGTGTACGCTCAGCAAGAATCATGGCTCCAAGTCGTTAGCCGATGTCTTTGCAGCGGCCATCGACGCCGCCGAGAATGGCTTTCTCATCACCCCGCGCGTGTCGGCCGACTGGGCCAAATGGCGCCGCAAGCTGGAACTGCATTCCGACGCGACCGCGCAATACCTGCCGGGCGGTCATGCGCCCGCGGTTGGCGACAAGCGCGTCCAGCCTGCGCTCGCTGCTACCCTGCGCCGGGTTGCGCGCGAAGGCCGCAACGGTTTCTACCAGGGCCAGGTGGCCGACGACATCATTACTACGCTGCGCGCTGTCGGCGGCGCGCATGAGGCCGACGATTTCAATGAGCAGCGTTCCGATTATGTGACGCCGATTTCAGCCAATTATCAGGGTTATGACGTCACCGAATGTCCGCCGAACGGGCAGGGCCTTGCGGCGCTGATGATCCTGCGCATCCTTGCCGGCTACGACATCAGGAACCTGAGCGAAGCCGACCGCATCCATGTGCTGGCCGAAGCGACCAAGGCGGCATATCGCACCCGCGATGCCTATTTCTGCGATCCGGCTGTCGCCAGGACCGATGTCGAGCGCTTCCTGTCCGAGAAGTTCATCGGCGACCTCTGTGCCAAGATCGATATGAAGAAGGCGTCACCGGAGGAGGAGTGGGATTCCGTTATCCACAAGGACACGGTGTATCTCACCGTGGTCGATCGCGACCTCAATGCGGTATCACTGATCAATTCGCTGTTCGGTCCGTTCGGCAGCGGCATCTATGCGAAGAAGTCCGGCGTGCTTCTGCATCACCGCGGCTGGAGCTTCCGCGCCAAGCCAGGCCATGTGAATTCGCTCGGCCCGCGTAAGCGGCCGATGCACACGATCATCCCGGGCATGCTGATGAAGGATGGCCGCGCGGTGATGCCGTTCGGCGTGATGGGTGGTCATTATCAGGCCACCGGCCATGCGCAATACATCTCAAATGTGCTCGACCTGAAGATGGACATCCAGGAGGCCGCAGAGGCTGCGCGTTCGTTTGCGACCAACAATGTGCTGCAGGTCGAAAACACGATCCCGGAGGCGGTGCGCAACGAACTCGCGGCGCGCGGCCACAAGCTGCAGATGATGGATGCCGGCATTGGCGGCGCACAGGCGATCCAGATCGATTATCAGCGCGGCGTATTGCTTGGCGCCTCGGATCACCGCAAGGACGGCATGGCGCTTGGTTTCTGATCGATCAGGACAAGGCGCGATGGCGAGCTTCGGGCCCCGTCGCGCCATGACTGACCTGGAACTCGCCGGTCTTCAACGCCGGTGAGCTCGGGTTCTCGGGATCCAGCGGCAAGTCCAGTGTGAACCGTGTGCCTTGCCACGGTTCGCTGGCCAGATCGATTTGCCCCTTCAGGGTAGATACGACCAGATTGAAGACGATGTGCAGGCCGAGACCGGTGCTGCCTTTGTCGCGCCGTGTCGTGAAAAAAGGATCGAAAACTTTCGACAGATCGTCCGGCGGAATGCCGTCGCCATTGTCGGCCACGACGATGCGCATGTTGCTATCATCCAGCCGCAAGACGGTAAGCTCGATCACGCCGGTGCGGCCATCGGGAAAGCCGTGGACCGCTGCATTCAGTGCGAGATTTCGAATAACCTGCGCGAGGGCGCCGGGATAGGTGTCCGCCACGATGCCGTCCTCGCATATCACGCGAACCGCGTGGCCTCTGCGATCGAGCAAGGGCTGCAGCGTGCTCATGACTTCACCGAGCCAATCACGCATCTCGAATGCGCGGCGTTCCTGGTTGGCTTCGTCAGTCGCGACTTGTTTGAAGCTATGGACCAGGTCCGCAGCCCGCCGATGATTGTCGAACAGCAGCTTCATGCCTTCACTGAGCCGCGCGATGCTCCGTGTGAGCGCGGAGCGCCGGACCTGACCGGATTCGATCGTGGCAGTCAGCATCTTCAGCTCGCCTTCGAGGGCAGTCGCGGTGGTCAGGGCGACGCCAAGCGGTGTGCTGACTTCATGCGAGACGCCGGCGACCAGTTGACCGAGTGACGCCAGCTTCTCGGCCTGCACCAGCTGCCCTTGCGTGTTCTGTAGTTCGACCAGCGCGGCAACCGAGCGCTCTTTTTCATCCTGCAGTGCTTGCGATGTCTGGAACTGACGCCGCGCCTGAAATTCCCGTGCACCGACCGCATAGAGCGAGAGCACATAGGCAAACCCGACCTCGAAATTATTGATGAAGCGCAGGCCGTCCGTCAAATAGGTCGCAAAGGTCTGGCAGTAGATGAAGCATGCCCATGTGGTGATGCAGAAAACCGTCAGCGCCGGGAGGCGAAGCGGCAGCAGCGTCGAGACGAACAGGATCACGATGATCATTCCGGCCGTGGAGTGTTCGAAGCCGCGGTCGATGAACAGATAGATGATGCTGAGGACGCAACCCGGCACCACGCAATAGAGCAGATAGATCGGTTCCGCCCAGCGGTGCGCGCGCGGCACAAACAACGCCGCGGTGAGGGGCAGCAGAACGATGGCGGCGACCGCGGCGCGAATGGCGAGTGTCGTTGTCCATGCGACGGGATCGAGGATCCGGTCCCAGATCGCGAACGCGCAATAGACGATTGCACCGAGCACCATCGCAGCCTGGGCGCGGCGGCGTTCTCCGAGCGCAAAGCATCGGACAAAACTTGCTTCCTGCTCAGGGTCCTCGAAGCGCAGGCCGAATTTGATCAACAGGTCGTTCATGAGGCCAGCTGTGCCCGGTCGTCTGCACTTGATCGGCGCCAGAGGTCTGGCGGCGGGTCGCTCGGCACTTGGGAGATGTCGTTCGGCAGGTTGCCAAGACGGTTTCATCTACCAGAAATTGGGACGTTTGAAACGCCTAAGCATCACCGATGGCGGCAGTATAAGGACGCGGAAAGTGAAGGAGGCGGAGGCTTCTTGGCATCGTCAGTGTGGACACGGCGAGTGGGCGTTGTTGGTTGTTTCTCGGACTCCCAGGTTTGGCGGATATGACAGGCAAGCGGCGCAGTCTCTGCAACGGGAACGCTCTCGGAGTCGTTCGTCATCGATGACCTGGAACTGTCGGTTGGCGCCAGCGTCGGCATTGCCATTGGCCGCGAGGATGACGATCCGTGCGACCTCACGCCTCCTGCCGACTGGGCGCTTTACGCATCGAAAGCCAGCGGTCGAAACCGCGTGATCTTTGCCAAGCCGGTGGATGCCGAGACAATCGCGCGGGCGGGCTAGCGTCCACGCAATGAGCGTGGGCTGACCGCGCCGGATGAGATTTCCAGCAGATCAGACAAACTGACAGCGCATCGGAGGGATCGGCGCGAGCGGGTTGACAGGCATCGGTTCTGTAATGTTATAACATAACAAATAAGAAGAGCCTGATGTCCCGTACCCTCAAAAGACTGTTCGATCTCGATGCAAAAACTCCCCGTCACAGTCTTGTCCGGCTTCCTCGGGGCTGGAAAGACAACTTTGCTGAACCACGTGCTGAACAACCGTCACGGCCTGAAAGTGGCGGTGATCGTGAACGACATGAGCGAGGTGAACATCGATGCGGACCTGGTTCGCGATGGTGGTGCCAACCTGTCGCGGACGGATGAGAAGCTGGTCGAAATGACCAATGGCTGCATTTGCTGCACGCTCCGTGACGATCTGCTCAAGGAAGTGCGGGCGCTCGCCGAAAGCCGGCGGTTCGATTACCTGCTGATCGAATCCACCGGAATTGCGGAGCCGCTGCCGGTGGCCGCGACCTTCGATTTCCGCGACGAAAACGGCGACAGCCTCTCCGATGTGGCGCAGCTCGATACCATGGTGACGGTGGTCGATGCGGTGAACCTGTTGAAGGACTATTCCTCCACCGACTTTCTGCAGGACCGCGGCGAGGCGCTTGACGGTGACAAGCGCACGCTGGTGGACCTGCTGGTAGAGCAGATCGAATTCGCTGATGTCGTGGTGCTCAACAAGGTCAATGACGCGACGCTTGAGCAATGCAACAGCGCGCGCAAGATCATCTGTGCACTCAATCCCGATGCGGACATCATCGAAGCAAGCTTTGCCAATGTACCGTTCGACCGTGTGCTTGATACCGGCCGCTTTGATTTTGAAAAAGCGCAACAACATCCGCTCTGGCACAAGGAACTGTATGGTTTCGCCGACCACGTGCCCGAGACCGAAGAATATGGCGTGACGAATTTCGTCTATCGCGCGCGGCGACCGTTCGATCCCGTGAAGTTTCAGGCCTTCCTGTGTGAGAGCTGGGCCGGCGTGATCCGCAGCAAGGGGCATTTCTGGCTGGCGACACGGCCACAATGGGTCGGCGAACTCAGCCAGGCGGGCGCCATCGTGCGCACCGAGGGGATGGGATTCTGGTGGGCCAATGTCCCCGCCGATCGCTGGCCGGACGATCCGTATTGGCGGCAGTCGCTGAAGAAGAACTGGAACGAGATCTATGGCGATCGGCGTCAGGAGATCGTCTTCATCGGTTCCGACATGGATGAGAGCGATATCCGCCGCCGGCTCGATGCTTGCCTCGTGCCTGGAAAGCCCGGCATGGATGTCGCCGGCTGGGCGAAGCTCCCGGATCCGTTTCCGGCGTGGAAGCGAGCTGACGAGATGGCGTCTTCGTGACGCGTCAAATTGCCGTCAGCGCCGCGTGATGGAGCACCTTAAAACGCGACGTCGCACTGGTCTGGCGGAACAGGCCGATACGGTCGATCTGCAGCGCGGTGAGGTCGAGTATCGCGAATCTCTGCTGTAGCATCGCCAGTACGGACGCGCTGCGTTCCGTCGGTAGCCGTCCGGTCAGCGTCATGTGAAAGCGAAAATCATCGCGCACATAGGGATAGCCGAAACGATCCAGCTGCTCGACCTGCCGCGGCGTCAGGTTCTCCGGCTTGCGACGCGCACGGTCTTCCGGTGTCATTGGGGCGCGAAACACCTCGAACCCCTCGACGCAGGCCTGGGCCAGTGCGGAAAGTTCGGCAGACGGAGCATCCGGCACGACTGCCGTGAAGCCGCTGATGATGCGCACCACCGGCACGATGTCCGGGATGGCACGGGGCGTCCGGGCGAAGTCATCGAAGGCCGCGATCAGGTCGTCTTCGGTAGTGTCAGGCGTCAGCGAGAACGGCGCCTTCAGCGTGGCGTGAAAGCCGTATTTGCGCGGGTCCTTGATCAGCGCCGGCCAGTCCGGCGCGTGCATGATGAGATCGCCGGGAACCAGCACGTCATTGCCGGTGAAGGGATCGTAGCCGAGGATTTCGGCGCCGAAACGGGAAAGGGCACCGTCGGTGTCGGGGGCGTAATAGATCGCGTAGCGCGGGAATTCAGTCATGGCCGCACAATAAAGCCGCGTTACGCTGCGGCAATAGCTTTGCGTTGCATGGCACGCGCCGGCTGCAGGCGCGCGGCATCGGTGAGATGCACGAGCTTGCCTTTTACGATCACGGCGACGATCCGTGGTCGCAGCGCGACGCTGTCATCGACGAGCAGTAAATCAGCGCGGCGCCCGCCCGCGATCTCGCCACGGTCGGTGAGCCCGGCGGCCCTGGCTGGTGCTGACGAGATCAGCGCCCAGGCCTGCGGCAGCGACAGAATGCCGTCCTCAACCAGCCGGAACGCGGCCAGCAGTTGCGCGGGATAATAATAGTCGGAGGCAAGAATCGAGCAGAGGCCCTTGGCGATCATGTCGGATGCCTTGGTCCAGCCGGTGTGGCTGCCGCCCCGCACCACATTGGGCGCGCCGAATACGATGAAGTCGCCAGCATTAGCGGCGGCTTGTGCGGTTTCCTCGTTGATCGGGAATTCGGCGATGTCGACGCCGAGCCTGCGGAAGTCATCGCGCATCGCAGGTGTCGCGTCGTCATGCGAGAGCGTCGGCACGCCGGCAGCAGTCGCCGATTTGGCGAGGCGCGCGATCGAGGCCGGCACCTCGTCGGAGCGCGACAGCACGCGTTCGACCAGCTGATCGAAGGCTTCGCTGGTGAGGCCGGTGCGTTCCACCATACGTGCGCGCTTCGCCGGCCTTGAGATGCCGGCGATGTCCATGTGATCGTTGAAGGCGAGCAGATCGATGCGACCGGCCTGCAGCCAACCCAGGATCTCGTCTTCCGCGTCGAGGTTGAACGTCTCCTGCCGGAGATGGAAGCGCGTGTCGGAGGCGAGCTTTGGCCGCAGCGTCTCGATGGCATCCAGCAGCTTGCGGGCGTTCTCTGCGCCGCGCAGGCCGGGCTCCCAGGACCATGTGGTGCCGTGAAACACCGTGGTGATGCCATTGGCGATGGCCTGCCGGTCGCTGTCGATCAGCGCGACATCGACGGGGAAGTCGACGCCGGGGCGCGGCATGAGCTGTCGCTCGAAGGCATCGCCATGCAGGTCGACGATCCCCGGCAGCACCAGCAGGTCGGAGGCATCGAGGCCGAGCGCGTCGTGGGTCGCATCCGACCCGATGTCAGCGATCACACCGTCTGCAATCTGCAGCGAGGTCTCGGCGATGTCCTGGCCGAGCAAAGTGCGTCCGCCGTCGATGAAGATATCGGTCATGTCACCGCCATCTGCCTGGGCGCCTTGACGCCTTTATATTTGCTCAGGAAATCCTCGACCGGGAGCTTGCGGAAATCCGGCAGCGCCTGTCGCAGCATCTCATGGTCCCAGTCCCACCAGGCGAGCTCCAGCAGCCCGTCTTCCACGGCTTCCGAAAATCGCCGCCGCACCGGCCGGGCCGGATTGCCGGCGACAATCGTATAGGGGGCGACGTCCTTGGTCACAATGGCGCCGGCTGCAATCACCGCGCCGGTACCGATCTGACGGCCCGGCAGCACGATGGCGCCATGGCCGAGCCAGACATCGTGGCCGATCGTGCAGTGATGCTCGCGTCGCCAGGCAAAGAAGTCGGCGTCGTCGCTTTCGCCGGGGAAGTAGGCACTCGCGCGATAGGTGAAGTGCGCCTGCGTCGCCCGGTGCATTGGGTGATTGCCGGGATTGATCCGGATCATCGCCGCGATCGAGCAGAATTTTCCGATCGTCGTGTAGGTGATCTGGCCGTCATTCACGACATATGAATAGTCGCCCATCGTCACTTCGGTGAGGATCGTGCGCGCGCCGACTTCGGTATAGGCGCCGAGCTCGGTGTCGACGAGTTTCGCGGTGGGATCGACCGCTGGCGTGAGCGAGAGTTGTTTGCCGGCCATGTGACGCTCGTGCGACGGAAGAGGGATGAGGAGGTGATGAAGAGGGTGCGCGCTGTCGCGCGGGGACCTCTTCGGTCGGTTTCGTGACGGTGTCGTGACATTGGCATGAATTCGGGCGTGTTTTTCCCGCAAGGAGGATAACCCGTATGCGCAGGGCACATGTCACATCACTGTTAAACGCGGGCGTTACCGGTGGCGATGTCTATTGTCATTGGAGTGCCTCATGCTGGTGGTGGATAAGCTGACGTGCCGTTTCGGCGCCAAGGCTGCCGTCGATAACGCGTCGTTCGAGATCAAGCCTGGCGCATTCGTCGGGGTGATCGGTCGTTCAGGCGCCGGCAAGTCGACCATGCTGCGCATGATCAATCGTCTGGCGGAGCCCACCGATGGGCGCATCATGTTCGATGGCGTCGATGTCACCGCACTCAAGGGCCGTGATCTGCGCAAGTGGCGCGCGCGCTCTGCCATGATTTTCCAGCAATTCAATCTCGTCGGCCGTCTCGATGTGCTGACCAATGTGCTGATGGGCCGCCTGGCCGAGATGCCGCAGTGGCGCTCGCTGACCCAGATGTGGCCCGAGGACGACCGCGCGCTGGCGATGTCGGCGCTGGAACAGTTCGACATGGCGCAATACGCCTCGCAGCGCGCCGACCAGCTGTCCGGCGGTCAGCAGCAGCGCGTCGCGATCGCCCGGGCGCTGGTACAGCAGCCCGATATCATTCTCGCGGACGAGCCGATCGCGTCACTGGATCCGCGCAACACCCGCATCGTCATGGATGCGCTGCTGCGCATCAACAAGCACTTCGGCATCACCGTGATTTGCAACCTGCATTCACTCGATCTGGCACGTACCTATTGCGATCGCCTGATCGGTATGTCCGCCGGCCGCGTCGTGTTCGACGGTGCGCCGTCTGCGCTTACCGAACATATCGCCCGCGAACTCTACGATCTCGAAGCTGACGAGGTGATGGGATCGGCGCATATGCCGACGCCCGCCCGCGTTCCCGAATACGGTGTTGCTGCCGTCGCGTGATTGCAGTGCGTTGAAATTATCGTGGTGACGTCATCGTAACGATGGCATCGCCGCGATAGACGCGCCTTCTGCCAAGAAAACGTTTCACCTCAGATCAAAACAGGGATTGTCATGATCAACCGTCGCTCCATTCTGCTCAGCGCTGCTGCGCTGGCCTTCGTCGCCACCTCTGCCTCAGCCCAGGACTACAAGGCCAAGTATCCGGAACTGACCTTCGCCGTCGTTCCCGCCGAGAACGCCTCGGGTGTCACCGAGCGCTGGGCGCCGTTCGTCGCCTATCTGTCGAAAGAACTCGGCGTGAAGGTCAACCTGCGCATCGCCAATGACTACGCAGCGGTCATCGAAGGCCAGCGCTCCGGCAACATCCAGATCGCCAGCTACGGTTCGGCCTCGTTCGCCCGCGCCCGCCTGACCGGCGTGCAGACCGATGCCTTCGCCAACGACATCAACATCGATGGCTCAACGGGCTATTACTCGGTGTTCTTCGTCAAGGCGTCGAGCCCGTACAAGTCGATCGACAATCTGAAGGGCAAGAATCTCGGCCTCGTCGATCCGAATTCGACCTCGGGCAACAACGTCCCGCGCTTCGAACTGGACAAGATGGGCATCTCGGACGCTGACAGCTATTTCAGCAAGGTCGTGTTCACCGGCAGCCATGAGAACGCCATGCTCGCGCTGTCGCAGGGCACCGTCGACGTTGCTGCCAACCAGTGGACCAACGACAACGACTCGACGCTGCAGCAGATGATCACCAAGGGCATGCTGAAGAATGCCGACGGTTCGGTGATGAAGAAGGACGACTTCCGGATCATCCACAAGTCGGCCCCGATCATCAACGGCCCCTATGCCTATAGCTCGGCGCTGCCGGAAGATCTGAAAGCTGCCATCGCCAAGGCCTTCACCGACGCGCCGACCAAGGACAAGGCTGCGTTCGACAAGCTGTCGGACGGCCAGAAAAAGGGCTTCCACGCCGCGACCACCAAGGATTGGGACGCCACCATCGACCTGATCAAGTTCGTCGACGCGCTTCGCAAGAAGAAGGCATCGTAAGTATCTGCAATGGACAGGAGCCGGATCAGAAATGGTCCGGCTCCTTTTCTGTGTGGAACGCTGCGGTCTCTTCCCTCGCCCCGCCTAGCGAAGCTCTGCTTCGCCGGGCGGGGAGAGGGTGGCTTCGCGAAGCGAAGACGGGTGAGGGGAAGCCAGCGAGCGAAACACTGGCTCCCCCTCACCCGAAGCTTCGCTAACGCTCGGCTCCGACCTCTCCCCGCAAGCGGGGAGAGGTTATGCTGAGCGCAGCGCTCTGACGGTATGTTACTTTCATAGGCACAACTTTTCATGTCCGCCGCCGTTTCCATCCTTCCCGCTCCGCAGCTCGCTGCGCTGAACGAGGCCTACCGCAAGTCGGTGGCACGCCGGCGGTTGCGCACGCTGTTCGTTGTGGCGGCCTGCCTTGCAGCGCTGTTCGTCGCGGCGCTCGGTGCCGAGGTCAATCTCAGGACCTTCATCGAGAAGATCGGCAATTTCGGCAGCTATTTCGATCGCATTTTCACGCTTGAAGCCGGCACGCGGGTCTGGACCGACGTCACTGAATGGTTCTGGGGCTGGAAGAAGTGGCTGTCGCTGCTCGGCGAGACCGTACTGATCAGCTATGTCGGCACGCTGATCGGTGCCGTGCTGGCCTTCGGGTTGAATTTTCTCGCCGCGGAGAACACCGCGCCGTCAGCGCCGCTGCGCTTTGCCGTGCGCCGCTTCATGGAATTCTGCCGGACCGTGCCGGATATCGTGTTCGCGCTGATCTTCGTCATCGCCTTCGGCCTCGGCCCAATGGCCGGCGTGCTGGCGATTGCGATCCACTGCATCGGCGCGCTCGGCAAGCTCTATGGCGAGATCGTCGAGAATATCGACATGAAGCCGGTGGAAGGCATTCGTTCGACCGGCGCGGGCTGGGTCGACAGCATGCGCTTTGCGGTGCTGCCGCAGGTTGCGGCGGGCTTTGCCAGCTACACGCTGCTGCGCTTCGAGATCAATGTGCGCGGCGCCTCCGTGATGGGCTTCGTCGGCGCCGGTGGCATAGGTCAGGAGCTCGTCGTTGCTGTCAGAAAGTTCTACTATTCCGATGTCAGCGCGATCCTGCTGATGATCATCGTCACGGTCTTCATCATCGACATTGGCACCGGCTGGCTGCGCGGCCGTCTGTTCGGCAAGGAAGCCAGATCATGAGCAGGCAGCCTGACATCAACACGCCAGAATTACGCGCGCGCTATCCTGATGTCTTCAACCGGCCGATGGCTTCGCGCGCCGGTGTGCCCGCCATCCTGGTCGCGGCGCTGGCATTGTTCATCTTCGGGCTCAATGAACTCGACTTTTCGCCGGCGCGGATGTGGACCGGCCTGCGCGAACTCGGCTGGATCACCATGATGATGATTCCGCCAAATCCCGGTTCGTCGCTGCCTGCCTATCTGCAGGCGATGGGCGAGACGCTGTCGATCGCGCTGCTCGGCACGACCCTCGCAGCCGTGTTCGCGCTGCCGGTCAGCCTGCTCGCGGCACGCAATGTCATTCCGTCAGCATGGCTACGCTTCCCGGTCCGGCGTTTTCTGGATTCGATCCGCGGCGTCGATACGCTGATCTGGGCGCTGGTCTGGATCAACGTTGTCGGTCTCGGTCCCTTTGCCGGCGTGCTGGCGATCGCGATTTCGGATTTCGGCGCGTTCGGCAAATTGTTTTCGGAGGCTATTGAGGCTGCCGACAAGAAGCAGGTCGAAGGCATCCGCGCCTCCGGTGGCAGCGCGCTACACGAAATTCGCTTCGGCCTGATGCCGCAGGTGCTGCCGGTCATCGCCGGCCAGGTGCTGTACTTCATTGAGTCCAATACGCGCTCCGCCACCATCATCGGCATTGTCGGCGCCGGCGGTATCGGTCTTCAGCTCGCCGAGCAGATACGCGTGCTGGAATGGCAGAAGGTCTCGTTCCTGATCCTGATGATCCTCGTTGCGGTGGCGGCAATCGACTGGATTTCCAGCCGATTGCGCTTTGCCATCATCGGTCGCCGCGCGGTGGCGTGACGCGAACGCAACAGCCGTAGGATGGGTAGAGCGTCTTCGCGAAACCCATCATTCCATCGTTGCGGAAATTCGGCCGATGGGTTTCGCTCCGGCGCTTGGCGCATGCGCTCTACCCATCCTACAGGTCGAGCGTCACGCGGCCGCCTTGTGGCGCTCCTGCTCGGCCTTGAACAGCTCGAACTCTTCAGCCACCGCGCGCACGATGCTCGGCCGTTCGCGCAGGCGCTTGTGATAGGCCTTGATCGCCGGCCAGTTGTTCAGATCGATTTCCGGCAACACCATCGTCCAGTTCAGCACTGTGACGAGATAAGCGTCCGCGACGCTGAACCTGTCGAGCAGGAAGTCGCGTCCGGTGAGATGGTTGTCGAGATAGGTCAGCCGCGACTGGCCGTTCTGCAGCGTGTAGGCCTTCATCTCGGGCGGCGCCTTCCTGGCGAGCAGCGGCACGAAAAAACCCTTGTGCAGTTCGGTACCGATGAAGCAGAGCCATTGCTGCAGCCGTGACCGCTCCAGGCCCGACCCGGCCGCGATCGGCGACTGCGGGAAGTGATCGGCGACATGCTGCAGGATCGCGGCATTCTCGGTGAGGATCGCGCCATCGTCGGTGCGCAGCGTCGGCACCAGCCCCAGCGGGTTCACGTTGCGGAAATCCGAACCGTCGCTGCGAACCTCCTTGCTCAGCGGGTCGACCTCGAGGAACCGCGCGGCACTGCCGGCCTCCGCCTCATACAGCGCGATACGTGTCGCCATCGAACAGGCCATCGGGGAGAAATACAGATCCATTGGAAGTCTCCTGAGCTGACGGATCGTTGCTCTCGACCCGTTGGTTGATTTTCGTACCGTCTCGCATAATATAAATCCGGTCAAGGAATTTAATGCGAAATGGTACAAAAAAAGAATCGCCCCACCGTCGCGGCAAAGCCGGAAGTGGCCGCCGGGCCGAAGCGGCGCGGGCGGCCGCGGGCCTATGCGCCCGATGTGGCCATCGGCCAGGCGCTGGCTCTTTTTCGTAAAGGTGGCTTTGCGGCGACGTCGCTCGATGAGCTCAGCCAGGTCACCGGCATGAACCGGCCGTCGCTCTATGGCGCCTTCGGCGACAAGCGCGCACTCTATATCAAAAGCTATCAGCGCTACCGCGAAGACTACACGGTCAAGGTTCTCGAGATTTTCAAGGCCGATATCGACATCCGGGAACGACTGCGCCGGTTTTACGACGCGGCGCTCGACATTTACACGACAGGCGATACCGCGCCGCGCGGCTGTTTTGCCGTGATGACGGTGGCCTCTGATGCGATCGCCGATCCGGAGATCAGCGCGCTGATGCGCGAGAATTTTGTCGAGCTCGATGACGCTTTCAGCTGGTGTTTCAGGACAGCCGTCACGCGCGGTGAGCTGCCTGAGACGATCGATATTCCGACGCTGTCGCAACTGGCATCCGCGACGTTGAACATGCTCTCGATCCGCTCCCGCGCCGGCGTTCCGCGCGCGGAGCTGGAGGCATTTGTGCAAAAGGCAGTCGGCCTGTTGTGCCAGTCCCCCGCATAGCGGGTTTCACGCCGCGCTCCCAACAATAATTTCCGCTATCCTGTCGGCATCGCACGATGCCGACCGTCTTTCATTCAAGGAGACCCCATGCTTTACGCCATCCTTTGCTACCATGATGAAGCCGTTGTCGGCGGCTGGTCGAAAGACGAAGACGACGCCGTGATGGCGAAGCTCGCCGTCGTGCACGGCAAGCTCGCACAGCAGGGCCGGCTTGGCCCCGTGGCACGGCTGCTGCCTACCACCGCGGCGACCACGCTGCGCAAGGACGAGCCGCCGGTTGTGCTGGACGGCCCCTTCGCTGAAACCAAGGAACAGTTGCTCGGCTTCTATGTCGTCGAGGCAGAAAATCTCGATGGCGCGCTGGAGATTGCGCAGGACCTTGGCCGTGCCAATCCCGGCGGCGCCTATGAGATCCGCCCGATCGGCGTCTTCCACGGAGCGTTTCAGCCATGACCGACGTCGCCTGGATCGATGCGGCGCTGACCTCGGCGCGTCCCCAGGTGCTTGGCGCGCTGCTGCGCTATTTCCGCAATCTGGACACGGCGGAGGAGGCGTTCCAGAACGCCTGCCTACGTGCGCTGAAGACCTGGCCGCAGAATGGTCCGCCGCGCGATGCCGCGGCGTGGCTGATCATGGTCGGCCGCAACGTGGCGATCGACGATATCCGCCGCGGCGCGAAGCAGCAGCCGCTGCCCGAGGACGACCACGCGATATCCGATCTGGACGATGCCGAGAGCGAACTGGCCGAACGTCTCGACGGATCGCATTATCGCGACGATATCCTGCGGCTGCTGTTCATCTGCTGCCATCCGCAGCTTCCGGCGACGCAGCAGATCGCGCTCGCGCTGCGCATCGTGTCGGGCCTGACGGTGAAGCAGATCGCCCGCGCCTTTCTGGTGTCTGATGCCGCAATGGAGCAGCGCATCACCCGCGCTAAATCTGCCGTCGCCAGGGCCAATGTGCCGTTCGAGACGCCCGGCGCGCCGGAGCGCTCCGAGCGCCTCGCTGCCGTGGCCGCGATGCTCTATCTGATCTTCAACGAGGGCTATTCGGCGTCCGGCGACAGTATCGACTTGCGCGCCCCGCTCTGTGAGGAGGCGATCCGCCTGGCGCGGCTGCTGCTGAAGTTGTTTCCAACTGAGCCGGAAATCATGGGCCTCGCAGCGCTCATGCTGCTGCAATATGCTCGCTCGGCGGCGCGCTTCGATGCCAATGGCGCGCTGGTGTTGCTCGACGATCAGGACCGCACGTTGTGGAACGGCAAGATGATCGCCGAGGGTCTGGCGTTGATCGACAAGGCGATGCGCCATCGCCGCACCGGTGCCTATCAGATCCAGGCTGCCATTGCTGCGCTCCATGCCCGCGCGGCGAAACCGGAACACACCGACTGGGCACAGATCGACCTGCTTTATGGCTCGCTGGAAATTCTGCAGCCGTCGCCGGTGATCACGCTCAACCGCTCGGTGGCGGTCTCGAAAGTGCGCGGTCCCGAAGCCGCGCTGGAGATGATCGCGCCATTGGCCGCAAAGCTCTCGAACTATTTCCACTTTTTCGGCGTGCAAGGCGCTTATCTGATGCAGCTCGGCCGCAACGATGAGGCGCGGGAAAGCTTCAACCGGGCCATCGCGCTGGCCAATACGTCGGCGGAGGCGGAACACATCCGGATGCATCTCGACCGGCTGCAGCGCGACAGCAAGCCGAACAGCGCGAAGGCTGCGAAATGATGGTGTTGCGGCGCGCAGACGATGCAAAGCATCGCCTTGGGGATCCGCAAAGAAAGATGAACTCGGTTGTCGGATCGCCACCGCCCCGTTCGTCTTGAAGACACATCGATACTGAACACTGGAGCCATCCATGTTGAAAATCATTGCCGGCGTCGCCGCCGTTCTCGCGGTCGCCATCGTGATCGTCCTCATACTCGCCGCCACCAAGCCTGACACCTTCCAGGTGACGCGGGCCGCCACCATCAACGCGCCAGCTGCGAAGATCTTTCCGCTGATCGCCGATTTCCATCAGTGGGGGCAATGGTCGCCGTGGGAGCACAAGGATCCCGCCATGCAGCGCACCTTCAGCGGCGCGAATAGCGGCCTCGGCGCCGTCTATGCCTGGGAGGGCAACGGCCAGGTCGGCTCCGGCCGCATGGAGATCATCGAGGCGACGGTGCCCGGTAAGATCGGCATCAAGCTCGATTTCATCAAGCCGTTCGAAGGCCACAATGTCGCCGAGTTCACAATGCTGCCGCAGGGCAATACTACGCTGGTGACCTGGACGATGCACGGGCCGACACCGTTTCTCGGGAAGATCATTCATGTGTTCATGAACATGGACAACATGGTCGGCAAGGATTTTTCCGCCGGCCTCGCCAGTCTCAAATCCATCACCGAAAAATAATCCAACG
Organism: Tardiphaga sp.; assembly: GCF_041424195.1. NCBI lineage: Bacteria > Pseudomonadati > Pseudomonadota > Alphaproteobacteria > Hyphomicrobiales > Nitrobacteraceae > Tardiphaga > Tardiphaga sp. The sequence goes on from NZ_JBGMOE010000062.1 coordinate 80,262, forward strand.
GAGGACAGGACGATGCAGGTCAATCCCTATCTTCACTACAACGGCAATTGCGAAGAAGCCTTCAAGTTCTACGAGAAGGCGATTGGGGCCAAGATCGGTGTCATCATGCATGTGGAAGGCTCGCCCGCGGCCGAGCACATGCCGCCGTCCATGGCCAAGAAGGTGCTGCATGCGCAGATGACCATCGATGGCGAGGTGGTGATGGCCTCCGATGCACCGCCGGAGCATTTCGAGAAGATGCAGGGCTTCTCGGTATGCCTGCAGGCGGAAGACCCGGTCGAGGGTGGCAAGCGCTTTGCGGCGCTGGCCGAAGGCGGCACCATCAAGATGCCGTTCGGCGCCACGTTCTGGTCGAAGGGATTTGGCATGTGTGTCGATAAATTCGGCGTGCCCTGGATGGTCAATTCTGCCCCCGAGTAACTGCGGGCTTTCTTCCCTGACCTCGCCTCGCGAAGCGAAGCTTCGCCAGGCAAGGAGAGGTTGCTGCATCCTTGCGGCGGGTGAGGGGCGGGCACGATGCCAACCGCTGGTTGGCCTGTGCGGTTTGCTTCCGCTACAAGGCGCCACGAGAGATCATTGGTGGTGTGAGTGGCGGTGCCTTGCCCCTCATCCCAGCCGGCGTGTCACGATCAGCGATCGAAAGATGCGTCGCGGCCACGTTGAACTAGAAAAGAAAATCTCATGTCCGCCTTTACCCGCAACGCCATCGTGCTTGGCCTGTTGTCAGCCGTCGGTCCTTTCGCCATTGACATGTATCTGCCGGCGCTGCCCGCGATCACTGCCGATCTGCACACCACGACCGCGGCAACGCAGATGACGCTGATTGCGTTCTTCATCGCCTTCGGTCTGTGCCAGATCGCCTATGGCCCGCTGTCCGATGTCTATGGCCGCAAGGCGCCGCTTTATGCCGGTCTGTCGCTGTTCATCGCCGGCTCGATCGGCTGCGCGCTGGCGCCGGGCGTGGCGTGGCTGATTGCGTTTCGCTTCATCCAGGGGCTGGGCGCTGCCGCCATGGGCGTGATCCCGCGCGCCATCATTCGCGATCTGCACACCGGCCCTGAGGCGACCAGGCTGATGGCGTTGGTCATGCTGGTGTTCTCGGTGTCGCCGATCCTGGCGCCCCTGACAGGCAGTGCGATGATCGTGCCGTTCGGCTGGCGGGCGGTATTCGTTGCCGTGACCATCGCCGCCGTGCTCGCGCTCGTCCTCGTCGCCGCGCTGCTGCCGGAAACGCGTCCCATCCATGAGCGAATCTCGGGCAGCGTCCGCAACGTGCTCGGCAGCTTCGGCGAGCTGTTGCGCGACTGGCACTTCCTCGGGCTCACCTTCATCGGCGGCCTCGGCATGGCGAGCTTCTTCGCGTTCCTGGCGACATCGTCCTTCGTCTATATCGGCCACTATGGCCTGACGCCGACGCAATACAGCCTGGCCTTCTCGGTCAACGCCATCGGCTTCATCGGCGCCTCGCAATTCGCAGGGTTCCTCGGCGGCCGCTTCGGCATGGGCCGGGTGGTGATGGCAGCGGTGTCGGCCTATGCGTTTTTCGCAGTCGTGCTGCTGGCGCTGACACTGGCCGGTTTCACCAGCCTGTCGATGCTGATTCCGCTGCTGTTCGTATCCTTTGCCTTCCTCGGTCTGGTGATCCCGTCGACCATGGTGCTGTCGCTGGAAAATCATGGCCCCATCGCGGGCATCGCCAGTGCGTTGGGCGGCACGCTGCAGATGGTCACCGGTGGTCTGATGATCGGCGTGTCCGGCCTGTTCTTCGATGGCACCTCGCTGCCGATGGTGGCGACCATCGCCTGCACGGCAGTGGGCGCACTTGCCGTCAGCATCGCCACGCTGCGCCCGCGCGAACTTTCGCCGCAGCTCGCGGAGTAGGCGAAGCTGCTATTGTGCCGCGTCTGTGAGGTGGGGGAGGTCGTCGGTGGATCGGATCGTGTTCGGTTTGACCTTCTTGGCTGCCATCGGCTCCGGCCTGATGGCCGGGTTGTTCTTCGTGTTCTCGGTCTCGGTCATGGGCGCGTTCGGCAAATTGCCGGCGCCGACCGGAATCGCCGCGATGCAGTCGATCAACACGACCATCCTCAATCCGATCTTCATGGCGGCCTTCATGGGCACGGCTTTGGTCTGCGTCGTGCTGGCGATCTTCGGCGTCACCAGATGGTCACAGCCCGGCGCTGCCTGGCTGATCGCAGGGGCGTTGCTCTACATCGTCGGCACGCTGCTGGTGACCATCGTGTTCAATGTGCCGCTGAACGACACACTCGCCTCGGTCTCGCCTGATAGTGTCGAAGGCGCGAGCCTGTGGCGTACCTATCTCGAGGTCTGGACCGGCTGGAACCACGTCCGCACGGTGGCCTCGACCGGCGCACTGGCTTGTTTCATGCTGGCCCTGCGCGCGCAGTGACGCCGAACGGGTAGCCTAGCCGTTGATGCCCTCGCGCCGCAGCGTCGGCAGGCCGATGCCTGTGGCGTCGAAACCGCCGTCGACCGCCAGCATCTGGCCGGTGATATAGCTCGACCGGTCGCTGCACAGGAAGAAGATCGCGTCGGCAAGTTCGTCCTCGCCGCCGTAACGATTGAGCGGAATGGCGTCGTGATAATCGGCGCGGATCGCGGGCGTATGCACGGCCTTGGCCATTGCGGTCTCGACAGGACCCGGTGCCACCGCATTGACGCGGATGCCGAGCAGCGCGAGCTCGACGGCGGACTGCTTGGTGAAGTGAATGACGCCGGCCTTGCTGGTGCCATAGGCAACGCGCAGGGTGGACGCGCGCAGCGCCGAGATCGAGGCGATGTTGACGATGGCGCCGCCGCCATGCTCACGCATCAAGGGGGCCGCCGTCCTGGTGCACAGGAACGGGCCGGTGAGGTTCACGGCCATGATGCGTTCCCATTCCTCCAGTGTCGTCTCGAGCAGCGGCTTGAAATTCGCAATGCCGGCATTGTTGACCAGCGCATCGAGCCGGCCGAAGCGGGCCTGCGTGGCGGCAAAGGCCTTGTCGACGGCGGCGGCGTCGGAGACATCCGTGTGCAGCGCCAGCGTGTTGTCGGGATCGTTTAGCGCCTTGACGCTGGCGTCGAGCAGTTCGCGCTCGATATCCAGCAGCGCGACACGGTAGCCTTCGCCAAGAAAGCGCCTGGCGACCGCAAGGCCGATGCCGCGCGCGGCGCCGGTGACGAGTGCAACCTTGCGGATCTGTTCCTTGCCGTCAGCCTTGGTCATGTCCTGCCCTGATGGTTATCGATGGCTTGTTGTTTAGGCGGCCTGTTTAGGAGACGCTGCAGGGCGGGACAAGCCCGGATTTTCCGCCGGAATTTCTGCGACAGGCTTGTCGGGACGGGCTGTTCCTGTTCGTCTTCCAGTAACAAGATGCAGGAGGATCTCATGTCGCTCACGCTCCACTATCATCCGCTGTCGTCCTATTGCTGGAAAGCGCTGATCGCCCTGTACGAGAACGACACGCCGTTCACGCCGCATATGGTCAATCTCGGCGAGGAGGCCGAGCGTGCGGCCCTGTTGAAACTGTGGCCGATCGGCAAATTCCCCGTGCTGCAGGACGATGCGCGCGGCGCGATCGTGCCAGAGTCCTCCATCGTCATCGAATATCTCGACCGGCATTTTCCGGACCGCACGCGCTTTATCCCCGACGGCGATCTCGGCCTGCAGACGCGGCTACGCGACCGCTTCTATGATCTCTATGTCCATACGCCAGTGCAGAAAATCGTCGGCGACAGGCTGGTGCCGGCTGACTGGAAAGATGCGCATGGTGTGACCATGGCGCGGGCCCAGCTCACCACGTCCTACGGGATGATAGACAAGCAGATGGTGACGAACACGTGGGCGATGGGCGCAGCGTTCACGCTCGCCGATTGTGCAGCTGTGCCAGCGCTCTACTACGCGAACAAGGTGCATCCGCTCGCAGATGCGCATCGGAACGTCTCGGCCTATCTCGGCCGGTTGCTGGCGCGGCCGTCAGTTGCGCGCGTGGTGAAGGAGGCGGAGCCGTACGCCCATATGTTTCCGCAGGAGTGAGCATCATGGGGGCCGACAAGACCGGGATCATCCGAGACCTGTTTGCAGCCTATCTGCGCAATGACCGCAAGGCTGTCGAAGATGCGTTCACGGGCGACTTTACCTTTACGAGCCCGTTCGATGACCGGATCGACAAGGCGACCTATTTCGCCCGCTGCTGGCGTGTCGCCGACTGGATTGCGCAGCATGATCTTGAGCGTGTCGCGGTCCATGGCGATGTGGTTTTCGTGACCTATCGCTGCGTGGCGAGGGACGGCAAGAGCTTTCGCAACACCGAAGTCTTCGGCTTCGAGGGCGATCTCATCCGGTCGATCGATGTGTATTTCGGCGCGACATACAGGGATGGGGTGTTTCAGAAGCAGGCTTTGTAACGTCGTATGACCTCAGAAATAATTTCACGGGAGATGTCGGTCTGCGAAAAGGTCGTTCGTCATTCTGGCGAGCCGGGTTGTGGTGGACAATGAGTCCGGGTCCGGCCGATGACGCAAACAGGAGAGAGATATGCGTTTCATGGTGATTGTGCATGCAAACAAGGACAGCGAAGCCGGCGTGATGCCATCGACGGAACTGCTGACCGCGATGGGCAAATTCAATGAGGAAATGGTCAAGGCCGGCGTGCTGCAGGCCGGCGAGGGGCTGCATCCGACGTCGAAAGGCGTGCGCATCACCTTTACCGGCAGCGAGCCGACAGTGAAACAGGGGCCGTTCGATGTGACGCGCGATCTGATTGCCGGCTTCTGGGTGCTCGACGTCGCCTCCCGGGACGAGGCGATTGCGTGGATGAAGCGCGCACCGTTCGCCGCCGGCGACGAAATCGAAATTCGTCAGGTGTTTGCGGCCGAAGATTTCGGCGAGGCGCTCACGCCAGAACTGCGCGAGCAGGAAGAACGTTTGCGGGCGCAAGCCGCGCAGAAATAGGCAACGAGATCAACGAGGACCGCGACCATGCGATTCATGATGCTGATGATCCCCGGCGGATATGAGACTGCGGCGCCGGGTACCGTGCCGGATGACGTCGAGCGCGTCGCCGCGATGATGGCCTATAACAAGGCGCTGATGGATGCCGGCGTGCTGATTACCTGCGACGGACTGCACCCGCCATCGATGGGCGCGCGCGTATCCTTTCCATCGGGCAAGCCGGTGGTGACCGACGGGCCGTTCGCGGAATCAAAGGAAGTGCTCGGTGGCTACTGGATGATCGACGTCGCCTCGCGCGACGAGGCGATCGCCTGGGCCAGTCGTTGCCCGGCGACCCCCAACGAGGTGATCGAGATCCGCCAGGTGCAGGAAATGGCGGATTATCCGGAGGACGTGCAGGCGGTCGCCTCGGGATTCGAGGACATGCAGACCACCGCCAGGCGCTTACCGGAGGCAAAATCACTGCGACGGGCCTGAAACGGTCTTACCGCAGCATGGTCGCACGCCCGCCGCAGGATTCCGCATGCGGCGGGCGTTGATTTGTTGAGGGAATTTGCGCCGGTCGCGCCGTTTTGGTGTGACCTTTTGGCCCAGCTCATGTAAAAGCCCTTCACATGAGCTGGCACAAGGACCGTCGCGGCGAGCGCGGCTATCATCACGGAAATCTGAAAGAGGCGCTGCTGCAGGCGGCGCTCGGGCTGATCGCAGAGAAGGGGCCGGCGGGCTTCACCTTTGCCGATGCCGCGCGCACGGCCGGCGTCAGCGCGGCGGCGCCGTATCGTCATTTCCGCGACCGCGACGATCTTCTCGCCAGCATCGCGCAGCGGGGCTTCGAACAATTCGAGGCGACGCTGACCGCAGCCTGGGACGATGGACGGCCGGATACGGTTTCGGCCTTCGAGCGGATCGGCAAGGCCTATCTCAACTTCGCGCGGACTGAACCCGCCTTCTATTCGGCGATGTTCGAGTCGGGAGTTCCCGCAGATTCAAGCCCTGAACTGGCGGCGGCGGGCGAACGCGCCTTCGGTGTGATCCGCGCAGCCGCCGAGCGTCTGGCCGCGTTGACGCCGCCGGGTGTGACGCGTCCGCCGGCGATGATGATGGCGCTGCATATCTGGTCGCTGTCGCACGGCGTGGCCTCGCTGTTCGGCCGCGGCGATGCCGCGCGACGCAAACTGCCGATGTCCCCGGAAGATCTGCTGGAAGCCGGCGCGCTGATTTATTTGCGTGGACTGGGTTTTCCGGCCGACCAAAAGCCGCCCCAGGCCGACATATCCTCGGCACCCAGATCGGGTCCTTGGGGAACCGCCCCAAAATAATTCGCGGCGCTCCCCTTGCGGTCGCCTTGACAAAATCCGGCCGCGAGCTACGTATGTAAATGTTATTTACATTCACAAGCGGCATGGTGCCGCTGATGGAGAGGAAGATGGCCAACGCTGCAGATTACAATCGATGGGGGCCGCCCGCCGATGATCGGGTGTCCTACCAGATGCGCTCACCATGGCACATCGTGTTGATCGTGCTCGGTTTTATCATCTGGTGGCCGGTTGGCCTCGCACTTCTCTTCTTCACACTCGGGAGCAGAAAAATGGGTTGCTGGGATCGTCACGGCCGTTTCGAGAGCAAGATGGAGCGGATGCAGTACAAGATGGAGCGCATGCGCAACCGCATGGAGCGCTCGGGCTTCGGGTCGGGCTTCGGCTTTGGTCCGCCGACCTCCGGCAATCGCGCCTTCGACGAATACCGCGTCGAAACCCTGCGCCGGCTTGAGGAAGAGCAGCACGAGTTCAAGAACTTCCTCGATCGCCTGCGTCACGCCAAGGACAAGGAAGAGTTCGACCAGTTCATGGCGCAGCACCGCCCCAAGCCCACCCCGCCGACCGACAACAATCAGCCGCAGGGCTAAGGGCCCGAAACTGATTGGCGTCAGGCGGTAGCGCCCCTTCGCCCGATGCCGCATCGCCGCCCGCCTGATCATTCAGGCGGGCGGTTTTGCGTTGTCACGCGCTCTTCACGAACAAGCGAATACCGCTTCATTTCTCGGCCAAAACACACTTTGGTAACTCCGCATTAACCATGACTGGCGTCTGGTAAAAGCCGCAGAAGCGCGTGCAAGCCCTTGTTTTGACATGTTGGCAGGGAATTTAGGGCTCGGCTTTGGACAAGCCCTCCATGCGACACAACAAGAACATTGCACTGGCGTTCCGCGCCGCGCGCGATGCGTGGCCGCGACACCGGCGATGAGCAAGTCGCTGGCAAATTGAGGATTTTTGCGTTGAGAGGATACCGTTCATGAACCCGGCCGATGTGGCGCAGTCAGCCCTGCCGCTGGCTTCATCCGACGTTTCGCTGATCGCGCTGTTCCTGCAGGCTCACTGGATCGTGAAAGCGGTCATGCTGGGACTGCTGGGCTGTTCGGTGTGGGTCTGGGCGATCGCGATCGACAAGATGTTCCTGTATTCGCGCACACGCCGCGCCATGGACCGGTTCGAGCAGGCCTTCTGGTCCGGCGAGTCGATCGAGGATCTGTATCGTGCGCTGTCCGCCAAGCCGACGCAGTCGATGGCGGCGTGTTTCGTCGCGGCAATGCGCGAGTGGAAGCGGTCGTTCGAAAGCCAGGCGCGGTCCTTCACCGGTCTGCAGATGCGCATCGACAAGGTGATGAACGTCTCCATCGCCCGCGAGGTCGAACGCCTCGAGCGCCGGCTTCTGGTGCTGGCGACCGTCGGTTCGGCCGGTCCCTTCGTCGGCCTGTTCGGCACCGTCTGGGGCATCATGTCGAGCTTCCAGGCGATCGCGGCGTCGAAGAACACATCGCTGGCGGTGGTCGCACCGGGCATCGCGGAAGCGCTGTTTGCCACGGCCATCGGCCTTATCGCCGCCATCCCGGCGACTATTTTCTACAACAAATTCACGTCAGAAGTGAACAAACAGGCCCAGCGCCTGGAGGGGTTTGCCGACGAGTTTTCAGCGATCCTGTCGCGCCAGATCGACGAGCGCGCCTGATGGGTGATGAATTGAACCTTGAAGTGAGCACCCTGTCATGGGGATGAATGTGGGCTCGGGCGGTGGTGGCGGAGGTCGGCGCGGACGCCGGCGTGCCGCCGTCATGGCCGAGATCAACGTCACTCCGATGGTCGACGTCATGCTCGTGTTGATGATCATCTTCATGGTGTCGGCGCCGCTGATGACCTCGACCATCGATATCGACCTGCCGATCGCGAGCGGCGGCAAGTCGATATCGCAGAATGCTCCGCCGCTCACCGTGTCGGTGAAGCGCACCGGCGGCGGCTGTAATTCGGCGGTCGAAATGTATATCGGCGACGCTCTGGTGCCGGTGAGTGAGCTCGACGCCAAGATCAAGGCAATCCGGGCGACGCGTTCGGAGGCAGACAACACCGTGTTTCTCCGTGGTGACAAGGACGTCTGTTACACGGACATGATGAAATTGCTCGGCACCCTTCGCTCTGCCGGATTCAAGGCCAATATCGTGATCCTGCCGGAGCAGGGGACGTAAGCTCGTGGAACAGCCGGTTGATCGGGGCAGGAGCAGGATTGGAAATCTGATGGTGAAGGTCGACAAGACACTCATCGCATCGGTAGCCCTGCACGTCATCGTGATCGGGTGGGGACTTCTCACATTCTCTTCCAAGGCATTGGAAGTGATGCCGGAGGATTCCGTCGGGGTCGACATCAGCGTCGAAAGCCAGTCCATGGTCGGTCAAAAGACCGGCAAGAAGGAAAATCCGAAGCCGAAGGTGGAGAAGGTCGCCGAGGCCAAGCCGCCGGTCGAGGATACCGTCGGCAAGATCGACGACAAGAAGCCGCCGGTGATCACCGAGACGGCGCCGAAGGAACAGCCGAAGACTGACGAGAAGGCCGCGGCCGAAGCAGCGAAGGCGGAGGCTGCGGCAAAAGCCGAGGCTGCAGCGAAAGCTGCGGCGGATGCCAAGGCCAAGGCGGAAGCAAAAGCCGCGGCAGTGGCCGACGCCAAGGCAGAGGCCGAAGCGAAGGCAGAGGCAGACGCCAAGGCTCAGGCAGACGCCAAGGCGAAGGCCGAAGCGCAGGCCAAGGCAAAAGCGGAGGCAAAGGCCAGAGCGGAAGCCAAGGCCAAGGCTGACGCCGAAGCGAAAGCCAAGGCTGAAGCAAAAGCCCAGGCGGAGGCGAAGAAGGCCGAGCGCGTGTTCGACCAGTCAAAGATCGCAGCGCTAATCGACAAACGTGATCCGACCCGGAATTCGGTGACGGGGTCCGACCTCAATCCGAACGAGGCTCTGGGGTTGGCGAAAGGCAGTGCGAGCAACAACGTCGCCACCTGGGGCGCGATGTTCAAGTCGCAGGTCGAACGCTGCTGGAAGAAGCCCTATGGCGGCATCGAAGCGCAGATGACCGAGTCGATTTTCAGCATCAAGCTGAAGCGTGACGGGTCGTTGGAAACGACGCCGGTTGCCATCAGCAATCCGTCGACGCCGTATTTCCGCGTCTATCAGGAGAGCGCACTGCGTGCGATCATCGAATGTGCGCCGTATAAGCTGCCTCCGGCGTTTTTCGAGGAGTGGAAGTTTTTTGAACCCGTTTTCACCGAACGACGGTCATAAGCACGTCACCTCTGGTGACAATCGCGATTACCGAGCAAAGCCCGCAATAATGACCGACAAGAATGGATTGCCCCCGATGTTGTTTCGCCCAAGCCGCCGACAGATCATCACAGGAATGGCGTCGACCGGTCTGCTGATGGGCACCGGTGCGCGAACCGCCTTCGGTCAGGCGCGCGTGCAGATCACCGAAGGCAACGTTGCGCCGCTGCCGATCGCCATCCCCAATTTCTCCGCAGGCACAGGCGCTGACAACGAAGTGAGCGTCGGCGTCTCGCAGGTCATTACCAACAATCTGAAGCGCAGCGGCCTGTTCGCGCCGATCGATCCGGCTGCCTTCGTCGAGAAAGCCGTCAATATCGATGCACCGCCGAACTTCGTGAACTGGAAGACCGTGAATGCGCAGGCATTGGTCACCGGCCGCATGACCCGTCAGGGCGATGGACGCCTGAAGGCCGAATTCCGGCTATGGGACGTCGCCACCGGTCAGCAATTGGCCGGCCAGCAATATTTCACCTCGCCGGAATACTGGCGCCGTATCGCCCACATCATCTCGGACCAGATCTATGAGCGTCTGACCGGCGAAAAAGGCTATTTCGACAGCCGCGTGGTGTTCGTCGATGAGACGGGCTCCAAGGAGCGTCGCGTCAAGCGACTGGCCCTGATGGATCAGGACGGCGCCAATGTGCGCTACCTGACGCGCGGTGCCGACCTGGTGCTGACGCCGCGTTTCTCGCCGTCCACGCAAGAGATCACCTATATGGAATTCGGTCAGGGTGATCCCAAGGTCTATCTCTTCAACATCGAGACGGGTCAGCGCGAGGTCGTCGGCAACTTCCCCGGCATGTCGTTCTCCCCGCGCTTCTCGCCGGATGGCCAGCGCGTCATCATGAGCCTGCAGCAGGGCGGCAATTCAAACCTGTTCGTGATGGACCTTCGCTCGAAATCAACCACGCGCCTCACCGATACGCCGGCGATCGATACCTCGCCGTCCTACTCGCCGGATGGTTCGAAGATCTGCTTTGAATCGGATCGCGGCGGTAAACCGCAGGTCTATACGATGGCCGCCACCGGCGGACCCGCGCAGCGCATCTCGTTCGGCGAAGGCAGCTATTCGACCCCGGTCTGGTCGCCGCGCGGCGACTACATTGCCTTCACCAAGCAGGGCGGCGGACAGTTCTCGATCGGTATCATGAAGCCGGACGGGTCTGGCGAGCGTCTGCTCACATCAGGCTATCACAATGAGGGTCCGACCTTCGCGCCCAACGGTCGCGTGATCATGTTCTTCCGCGATACCGGAGCGGGGCCATCGCTCTTTACGGTCGACGTGTCGGGACGCAACGAACTCAAGGTCCCGACGCCCGGCTTCGCGTCCGACCCGGCCTGGTCGCCGCTACTATCGTAAACAAACGATTGGCGGCGACGGACGGATTACCGGCTATTCCCGGCAAACTTTGCCCACCGCGCTGAAATCACGAGCAGATTTGCTGTTTATGCGAATGCTTAAACAGTTCGCTAACGATCTTCCCTCAGAAAGATTTCATCAGGACCCGGTACCAATGTGCGCCTGAACAGGACGCATTTACGCCCGATGCAGCTCGCCGACCACAACCGGACGAACAGCAAATCGATGTCGCCGTCGATCTACACGGCGCTCGTCGATTCATTGTTCGAGAACCCGATTCCGATGCTGGCCGGTGCGGTCTGCGCCGGAACCGGCGCAGTCATGACGGCTGTGAAGACCGGCAATCCGTTGCTGTGGCCATGCGCCGCCCTGATCATCGTCATCGGCGCTTTGCGGGCTCTTCAGCTCAGCCGCTATGAAAAGCGCGAGACCGCGCTGACGCCTGACGAGGCGATCCGCTGGGAATTCAATTACATGATTGGCGGCTCGCTTTATGCAGCCGCGTTGGGCCTGTGGTGCTGGGTGGTCCTGCTCGGCAGCGATGATCCTGTCGCGCATATGCTTGGTACAGCCGTGACCGTCGCCTATATCGCGGCCGGGGCGGGCCGGACCTATGGCCGCCCGAAGATCGCGCAGTTGCAGGTGCTGCTGGCATGCGGCCCGATGGCGCTTGCACTGATTATCCACGGTGATTTCTACTATATCGGCTTCGCGTTTCTGAACGTCCTGTTCTTTGTCGGCCTGCGCCGGATCACGCTTCGCCTGCATGACGTCTACGTCAAGGCGCTGCTGGCCACCGAGCGGGTCGGCTCCATCGCCGGCCAGTTCGATACGGCGCTGAACAACATGCCCAATGGCCTGTGTATGTTCGGCGCCGATGGTCGGTTGGCGGTGCTCAACAATCGCTTCACCGCGATGATGGAGATTTCAGAGGATCTCGTACAGCGCGGCGTGACCGCTCGCGAAGTCGTCTCGCTCTGCGTCAATGCGGGGACAGTGTCGTCGGCCAGTGCGATGACCATCGTCGGCGAGATTGAAAGCTCGAAGGCAGCCGAAATCACGACCCTTGATCATGCGCACGAGTGTGAACGCGCGTTGTTGTGGAAGTTTCAGCCGATGATCGGCGGTGGCACGGTCGTTCTGCTTGAAGACATTACCGAGCGTCGCAATTCCGAAGCGCGTATCAGCCACATGGCGCGTTTCGACGAATTGACGGGCCTGCCGAACCGGGTCAGTTTCCGAAACGAAATTGGCCGCATGCTCAAGAGTTCGAACGATTCTACGCTGTCGGCCCTGTTGTTCGTCGATCTCGATCAGTTCAAGCAGGTCAACGATACGCTTGGTCACCCGTGCGGGGATCAGCTGCTGTGCATGGTCGCCGACCGGTTACGCGAGATGTTGCGCGCGGATGATTTCGTCGCGCGTTTCGGTGGTGACGAATTCGTGGTCTTCCAGCGCGCCATCAGGACCAGTCATGATGCCGCCGATCTGGCGCGCCGCATCGTCGAACGGCTCAGCGAGCGCTACGAGGTCGACAATCATCAGGTCGAAATCGGCGCCAGTGTCGGTATTGCCCTGACGGAACCCGATGTCAGCGCTGACCATCTCCTGAAGAATGCCGATATGGCGCTGTACCGCGCCAAGGCATCCGGCCGCGGCACGTTCTGCTTCTTCCGCGACGAGATGGCCCAGACGGTCGAGGCGCGCCGCGTGCTCGAACTCGATCTGCGTCAGGCGCTCGCCAATGAAGAATTCGAAATTTATTACCAGCCACTGGTCAATCTGAAGTCGGGGCGGATCTCGACTTGCGAAGCGCTGCTGCGCTGGAATCACCCTGTTCGCGGCACTGTTTCGCCGGTCGATATCATTCCCGTCGCAGAAGACATGGGTCTGATCGTCGATCTTGGCCGCTGGATTTTGCGCAAGGCCTGCATCGAATGCATGAAGTGGCCGGATGCGGTCAGCGTCGCTGTCAACTTCTCGTCACAGCAGTTTCATCAGCGCGACGTATTAAGCGAGGTACGTTATGCCCTCGACGTGTCCGGCCTGCCGGCGCATCGTCTCGAAATCGAGATCACGGAATCGTCCCTGCTGCGTAACACGCAATGGACCCACGATGCCCTCGCGCAGTTGCACGCAGCAGGCTGCCGGATTTCGCTCGACGATTTTGGTACCGGCTATTCGAGCCTGAGCTATCTGCACAATTTCCCGCTGCAGAAGGTGAAGATCGATCGCTCATTCCTTGAAGGGATCGATACGGATCGTCCGTTGACGCTATTGCGCGGCGTGGCGCGCCTCAGTGCCGATCTCGGAATGACGGTTGTCGTCGAAGGCATCGAGACCAACGAGCAACTGGAGCTGATCAGCGCCGATGGCACGATCAGCGAGGCGCAGGGCTATCTGTTCAGCCGCCCGGTGCCTGCGACCCGTATCAGACAGCTCCTGGATGCATCCCACGGACGTCGCGTGATCGAACACGACGTCAATGTCGAGGCCACACGTACGCCCGCCTGACCAGCCGCAGGCCACACTTCCGAATTTTCATTTCCGTTCGTTACGCCACGCCGAGCATGGGCAAAGGTTAACCACACTGTGGCAGAACCTTTGACAACTTTTAAGAAAGCTTTAACGTTTCCCCTACTCGCGTAGTCATGGCGTTGGTGCGTAGGAGACGGAATGATGGCTTCGGCCGATCAAGCGACTGAAGCTTCAAAGCGCAGCGATATTCTCGACCGGGTCGACTACCGTCTTGCCGAAACAGAAGCTGAGAAAGAGGCGATCTATAGCCTGCGCTATAGAGCCTATCTCCATGAGGGGGCCATCGAGCCTCGGGCGGATCGCCGTCTCGTCGACCGTTTCGATGCTTTGCCGAATTCATGGACTTTCGGGATATTCGTTGATGGCGAGCTCGCCAGTTCGCTGCGTGTCAGCGTAGCGACGCCGGACAATCCGGAAACGCCCGCCGTCGATGCATTCGGGGACTTGCTGCGTCCCGAGCTGGACAAGGGGAAGATCATCGTCGATCCGAACCGCTTCGTGGCCGACCCGAACAATCGCACCAAGTTTCCTGAACTGCCCTATATGACGGTTCGGCTGGGCTATGTCGCTTGCGGCTATTTCAAAGCCGATATCGGGACGGCGACCGTGCGCGCCGAGCATCGTGCATTTTATCGCAAGGTTTTCCTGCAGACGCCGATGTGCGAGCCGCGGCCCTATCCGACGCTGACCAAGCCGCTATGCCTGATGGCGGCCGACTACGCCTCGGTGCGCGAACGCATTTTCATGCGCTACCCGCATTTCCGCTCCAGTCTGTTCGAGCAGCGGGCTCTGTTCGAGCGCAAGAGCGAGCCACTGGCGCCGGATCTCCATTCATCCGAGTTCCATATTGCCAAGGCCGCCATGTCGCCCCGCACCTGAGGGTGAGTGGGCGACAGTCCCGTCGCGGCAATTGCTGACTATCCCGGCAGTCCCACAGCAGGATTCTGTCTAAAACCATCTGCTTTCTCAGAACCTTCACCGTCGCGCCACATTTGCCAACCATTAACCACGTCGTTGCTTTTTCGCGGCCTGTGGCTTTTGATCGGTTTTGGCAACACCTCATCAAGGTTGACGGAACGTTCGCTTAACCAACGCCCTGTAGACCGAATGACAGTTGGGTAAAGCGTGAGCGTGGAGGCTCCGGGAATGAAGCATCAGATGCGTATCCTCCAGGGATTAAAACTGGCTGCAGTGCTGGCCGTGGCGCTGTCGATGGGCGCCTGCGCCAACAAGAACGGTTTGGGTGCCGATGGTGCGATGGCCAATGCCGCGACGCCAGGCAGCCAGCAGGACTTCGTCGTCAATGTCGGCGATCGCGTGTTCTTCGAGAGCGATCAGACCGAACTGTCACCGCAGGCGATTGCGACCCTGGACAAGCAGGCGCAGTGGCTGCAGCAGTACAACCGCTACTCGTTCACCATCGAGGGTCATGCCGACGAGCGCGGCACCCGCGAATACAACATTGCTCTCGGCGCCCGCCGTGCCCAGTCGGTTCGGACCTTCCTGGCCTCACGCGGGATCGATGCCAGCCGCATGCGCACCATCTCCTACGGCAAGGAACGTCCGGTCGCGGTGTGTAACGACATCTCGTGCTGGTCGCAGAACCGCCGCGCAGTCACCGTGCTGAACGCCGGCGCGTAAGCAGGCGTTGCTATCAAATAAAACGGCGTCTGCCTTGGGGCAGGCGCCGTTTTTGTTTTCAACGGGCGCCTTTGTCGCTGTCGAAAGTCACATTTTTGGCGTAGTGAAATTCTCATCGTGATGCGCGCCAATGGGGCGCGAAACCGGTCATTTTCAGGCTCAAATGTCATCCAGATCTCATTCGCTCGCCGGCGCTGCGCTCGTCTCCATGTTGCTCGTCACGGCTTCGCCGGTTTGGGCGCAGTTGTTTGGTCAACCGGCTCCCCGTCAGCAGGGCTACGGCCAGCAGCAGCCGGGCGACGACGATGCCGATCAGGGCTTGCAGATCGAGCGATTGCAGAACCAGCTGCGGCAACTCACCGGCCAGAACGAGGAGCTGCAATTCCGTAACCGCCAGCTCGAGGATCAGCTGCGGCAGCTGCAGGCGGGCGGTGCCCCGGCCGGTGCTCCCGGTGGCCGGCCCAATATCGCTGCCGCCCCGGTGCAGCAGGCGCCGCAGCCCGGTTACAATCAACAACAGCCGCAGGTCGCGATTCCTGCACCAATTGCTCAGGATCCCGCGCCGGCTCCTCGCGCTGGCCGTCGTAACGATGCGTTCGATCCCAATGCGAACCCGAACGCGCCGGGCGTGCCGCGCGCACTCGGCGGTGGCCAACAGCCGATGCCCGCAAACGCGCCGGTCGGTGCGCAGGGCGGTCGTGGGGCCGGCGAGCCGCTCCCGTTGGGCAATGCTGCCCCGGGCGGAGCAGCGCCGGCACTGACGACCTTGCCGCCGGGCTCGACCCCGAAGGACGAGTTCGATCTCGGCATCGGCTATATGCAGCGTCGTGATTACGCGCTGGCCGAGGAGACCATGCGCAACTTCGCGCAGAAATATCCGGGCGATCCAATGATTGCGGATTCGCAGTATTGGCTCGGCGAGAGCTTCTTCCAGCGGCAGAAATATCGCGATGCTGCCGAGGCATTTCTGGGCGTGACTACGAAATACGACACATCCGCCAAGGCGCCCGATGCCTTGCTGCGGCTCGGCCAGTCGCTGGCCGCGCTGAAGGAAAAGGAAGCCGCCTGTGCTGCTTTCGGTGAAGTGACGCGGAAGTATCCCCGCGCCTCGGCCGGCGTGAAACAGGGTGTGGACCGCGAGCAAAAACGCGTTAAGTGCTAAGGCGTGATCCCGAAGAGCGGAGCCCGGTTTTCGGATCGGATCACGCCCTGGCAGATCGACCCGGACGGTGAGCCGGGTCGCAACCGGTCTGATGCGCATGTCCGACGACGACCAGTCGCCGATTTCGGCCCAGATGGCGAAACAGCTATTCGCTGACTGGAACTCCGCGCCAGCGCTGGTCCTTGCCGTGTCCGGCGGTCCTGATTCCGTCGCCCTGATGTGGCTCGCCGCGCGTTGGCGGCGTATGCGGAAACGTGGCCCCGACCTCATTGCTGTGACCATCGATCATGGTTTGCGCCCCGAAGCGGCCCGAGAGGCGCGCGACGTCAAGCGGCTTTCGACCTCCCTTGGCATTGCTCATCGCACCATGCGCTGGACCGGCACCAAGCCGAAAGCCGGGCTGCCTGCCGCGGCACGCGAGGCGCGCTATCTTTTGCTCGCCAAGGCCGCGCGCAGTGCCGGCGCCTCCCATGTGCTCACGGCGCACACTCGCGACGACCAGGCTGAGACCCTGCTGATGCGGATGGCGCGCGGCAGCGGCATCGCCGGCCTCGCCGGCATGGCGCGGCAGACCGAGCGTGACGGGGTCCAGCTCGCGCGTCCCTTTTTGCACATCGCGAAGGCACAACTTGTTGCCACGCTGACCAAAGCGAATATCGATTTCGCGACCGATCCCAGTAATTCCGACCCCAGCTACACCCGTCCGCGGCTGCGGGCGCTGATGCCGACGCTGGCGTCCGAGGGCTTCGACTCGCGCAATCTCGCCCGACTGGCGATGCGGTTGCGGCGCGCCGATGCAGCGCTGGAGCTGATGGTCGACGGCGCAGAACGTTTTCTGGCGCTGCATAGCCCGGGCCGGGTGCCCGAAGCCATCGACGCAGGGACCTTTGCGGGGCTGGCCGAGGAAATCCGCGTCCGGCTGCTGTTGCGAATGATCAATCAGGTCGGGCACGAGGGCCCGGCAGAGCTCGGCAAGGTCGAAACACTGGTGCTGGCCATGGGTCAGGCTGCGCGATCGGGCGGAAAAGGTATCCTGCTGAAGCAGACGCTGGCGGGCGCCATGATTACGCTGACGCAGGATCGCCTGAGAATCGTTCCAGCGCCGCCAAGACGGCGTCCGGCAGATTGAGTGCAAAGACGTACCTGCTGTCCCACAGTACCTTAACCACCGTGGGAAAACCCTGTCAGCACCGCCATTATTTGAACCGGAAATGCGCGTAGATGCGTTAAATAGTCCATCCCAGTTCCCTTGGCAGCGCCCCTGGTCGCACCTAGATTGTATCCGACCGACCCAGGGTGAACCCTTGTGGCGACTCACAAGGGAATAAGGCCGCGATTTCGCGCGGCGACGAAGGAAGATCGATGAACGCGAACCTGCGCAATTTTGCCCTCTGGGTCATTATCGTTTTGCTGCTGCTGGCGCTGTTCACGCTTTTCCAGAATCCCGGTCAGCGCACTGCCTCACAGGACATCTCGTTCTCGCAGCTCCTCACCGAAGTTGATCAAAATCACGTCCGTGACGTTGTGATTCAGGGGCCGGAGATTCACGGCACCTTCACCAACGGCTCCACCTTCCAGACCTATGCGCCCAGCGATCCGACCCTGATCAAGCGTCTGTATGACGCCAAGGTCTCGATCACTGCCAAGGCGCCGGGCGACAACGTGCCGTGGTTCGTCTCGCTGCTCGTGTCTTGGCTGCCATTCATCGCGCTGATCGGCGTGTGGATCTTCCTGTCGCGCCAGATGCAGGGTGGCGCCGGCAAGGCGATGGGCTTCGGCAAGTCGCGCGCCAAGATGCTGACGGAAGCGCATGGCCGCGTGACGTTCGAAGACGTCGCCGGCGTGGATGAGGCCAAGCAGGATCTGCAGGAAATCGTCGAATTCCTGCGCGACCCCGGCAAGTATCAGCGCCTCGGCGGACGTATCCCGCGCGGCGTGCTGCTAGTTGGCCCTCCCGGTACCGGTAAGACGCTGATCGCACGTGCTGTCGCCGGCGAAGCCAATGTGCCGTTCTTCACCATCTCGGGTTCGGACTTCGTCGAAATGTTCGTCGGCGTCGGCGCATCCCGCGTGCGTGACATGTTCGAGCAGGCCAAGAAGAACGCGCCTTGCATCATCTTCATCGACGAAATCGATGCCGTCGGTCGTCATCGTGGCGCTGGCCTCGGCGGCGGCAATGACGAGCGCGAACAGACCCTCAACCAGTTGCTGGTCGAGATGGACGGCTTCGAGGCCAATGAGGGCGTGATCCTGATCGCTGCCACCAACCGTCCGGATGTGCTGGATCCTGCGCTGCTGCGCCCGGGCCGTTTCGACCGTCAGGTCGTAGTGCCGAATCCGGACGTCGTCGGTCGCGAGCAGATCCTCAAGGTCCATGTCCGCAAGGTGCCGCTGGCGCCGGATATCAACCTCAAGACCATCGCCCGCGGCACCCCCGGTTTCTCGGGCGCCGATCTGATGAACCTCGTCAACGAGGCCGCTCTGACCGCCGCGCGCCGCAACAAGCGCATGGTGACGCAGAGCGAGTTCGAAGAGGCCAAGGACAAGGTCATGATGGGCGCCGAGCGCAAGTCGCTGGTGATGTCCGAGGAAGAGAAGATGCTGACCGCCTATCACGAAGGCGGCCACGCCATCGTCGGCCTCAACGTCGTCGCCACCGACCCGATCCACAAGGCAACCATCATTCCGCGCGGCCGCGCGCTCGGCATGGTCATGCAGCTGCCGGAGCGCGACAAGATGTCGATGTCGCTGGAGCAGATGACCTCGCGCCTCGCCATCATGATGGGCGGTCGCGTTGCTGAAGAGCTGGTCTTCGGCCGCAACAAGGTCACCTCCGGTGCGTCGTCCGACATCGAGCAGGCCACGCGCCTGGCGCGCATGATGGTCACGCGCTGGGGCCTGTCGGAAGAACTCGGCACGGTGTCCTATGGCGAGAACAATGACGAAGTGTTCCTCGGCATGCAGGTCAACCGCCAGCAGAACGTCTCGGAATCGACCGCGCAGAAGATCGACTCCGAAGTGAAGCGTCTGGTGGCGGAAGGTTATGACGAGGCGACCAAGATCCTCACCGAGAAGCGTGCCGATCTGGAAGCCCTCGCCAAGGGCCTGCTCGAATTCGAGACCCTGTCCGGTGATGAGATCACTGATCTCCTGAACGGTAAGAAGCCGAACCGCGAGTCGGTGCTGGAGCCCTCGGGCCCGCGTACCTCGGCCGTGCCGCCCGCCGGCAAGCCGCGGTCGCGTCCGGACGGTGGCCTGGAGCCGCAGCCGCAGGCGTAAAGGCCTCGTACTCAGACATGCAAAACGCGGCCGAAAGGCCGCGTTTTTTGTTGTCTGTAGCTCCGATTGCGCTGCGCTCCGGTCGGCTTACGGTCCACTTAAACCTTCCTCAAACTTCCCCCGGCACTGTCCGCCAGCGCCTTTGATGCGCATTGGGGACCCCATGGCAGTGCCGCTCACGATGACTTCGACACCCGGGCGCGGCCTCATTCCGCCGGCGCTGCTGATTGTCTGCACCATCCTGACGATGCTGCATCTCGCCTTCTTCCCGACCTTTTACGGCCGCGGCTGGATCTATGAGGGCGACCTCGGCTCCCCGACGGACTTCATCAACGTCTGGTCCGCCGGCCGACTGGTGCTCGATGGGCATCCGGCATGGGCCTATGACTGGGACATTCAGAAGAAGATCCAGATCGCCGTCCTCGGCCAGACCTATCCGGGCAATTTTGCCTGGCACTATCCGCCGCCATTCCTGTTCATCGCGGCATTACTCGCGAAGCTGCCTTATGCCGTGGCCTTTGCCGGCTGGGCTGCAGTCAGCTTCATTCCTTATCTGATTGCGATGCGCGCGATCGTCGGTCGCCCCTTCGGATTGGTGTTGGCAGCGGCTTTTCCGGTTGTCATGACCAACGCGCTGGTCGGGCAGAATGGATTTCTGACGGCGGCGCTCATCGGCGGCATGCTGGTGCTATTGCCCACCCGACCGATCCTGTCGGGCATCTGTCTGGGGCTGCTCAGCTACAAGCCGCAATATGGTTTGCTGTTTCCGCTGATGTTGATCGCGGCATCACAATGGAAGGCGTTTGTCATTGCAGGCATCACGACCGTGCTGCTGGCCGCGGTGTCGTGGCTCGCGTTCGGCACGGAGAGCTGGCAAGCCTTTATTCACTGGATGCCGATGTTCTCGCAGGCCTTTCTCACCGAAGGCCGCGCGCCGTGGGGCAAGATGCAGAGCATCTTCGCCCTGGTGCGCTATTTTGACGGCAGCGAGCCGCTGGCATGGACGTTTCAGTGGATCATGATCGGCGCCGTCGTGGCGGTGCTCGTCCCGTTGTGGCGAAGCAGTGTGCGATACGAATTGAAAGCAGCCGCGCTGGCGGTCGGCGCCTTGCTGACGACGCCGTATCTGTTTCTGTACGACGTCATGGTGCTTGCAATTGCCGTCGGCTTTCTCGCGCGTATCGGTCTCTCCGAAGGCTTTCAGCGCCACGAACTGCCGATCCTCGGCGCCGCCGCGGCGCTGTTGATTGCTTATCCATTCCTGGGCGGCCCCACTGGCTTCGGCGCAACGCTGCTGGTGGCAGCGTTGATCGCCATGCGAATCCGAAGCTCTATTCGCTCCACGCCGAGTTCAGGATGACGCTGCAGAAATTAACGCGCTTGTAGCTGGGGTCGCGAAGTTCGAGCACGTCAGCCTTGACGTTGCCGAAGGTGGTCTCCGGCTTGTGGATCGTCCCTGCAGCGAACGCATCGATGATCCCGTTCTTGAAGTCATGGCCGCGCGGATGGCAGGCACACACTTCGTGGCGCTGATGTGCCGTGAATGCATCGTAGTCCAGACCAAGTACATCCATCTCGACACCCGCCGTCACCAGCGCCACGACGGGGCGCTTGTGCTTGGGAATGCCCGGCGTCGTGTGAAGCGCGATGGCGTCCCAGACATCGTCGATATCGCGTTCATCGATATGGTGGCTGCGCAGGAAGTCTGCGGCAGCATTCGCGCCATCGACCTCGAAACGCTCCTCCTTGCTCGCACAGGGCGCCTGCAGGCCCATGTCGTGAAACATGGCGCCCACATAGAGTAACTCGGAATCGACCTTGAGACCCTTGCGCTGCCCCGCGAGCGCGCCGAACAGGAAAACGCGATTGGAGTGGTGATACAAAAGCTCACTTTCCGTATCGCGCACCAGTTGATCGACCTGGCGGGCGAGGGCGCTGTCCGGCACTTTAATGCCGGCAATCGTCTTGCTCATGGGATGCTCCTTGCACTGTCGTTGTGATGCATCCGTTGTCGTCCGAGGGCGGTGTTCTCGCAATCGCGCAACGCCCTGTAAAACTGCCATTCATCCCTGATTTCCTGCCGGAACGCGACTATCTATTCTTCGGCGTCTGGGTTTACTGCCATCGATGGAATGAAGCATCACCATGAAGTCCGTTGCGCTTGCGATCTTTCCGGGTGTCCAGTCGCTGGACGTGGCCGGTCCGCTTGATGTGTTCATGGAGGCCAATGGCTTCGTCGCGCCGAGCGACGGCTACGACATCACGCTTGTTGCAGCAGACTGCACGCCGCTCCGTGCATCGAACGGTTTGCGGATATCCGCCGATCTGGCGTTCAGCGACGCGAAGAAGCCCTGGGATCTGGTTCTGGTTGCCGGCGGGCCAGGTCTGCCGTCGGCGGAGGCCGATCCGCAGCTCACCGAGTGGCTGGCCAGCGCAGCACTCCATGCGGAGCGTTACGGCTCGGTGTGCACCGGTGCATTCGCGCTCGGCCATGCAGGTCTGCTCGACGGCAAGACGGTGACGACGCACTGGCAGAATGCGCCGCTATTGGCGCTGCGTTTCCCCAAGGCGCATGTGGAGTTCGATCGCATCTATAGCCGCGATGGCGCGCTCGTGACATCGGCCGGCGTCACCGCAGGCATCGATCTCGGTCTCGCACTGGTTCAGGAAGATCATGGTGCCGATGTTGCGCTGGCCGTGGCCAAGCGTCTGGTCGTGGTGGCGCAGCGGCAGGGCGGCCAGTCGCAATTCAGTCCCTATCTGGTGCCGCCGGCCGAGCCGGGTTCACCAATCGCGCGCGTCCATGCCCATGTGATGGCTCATTTGCGTGACGCGCACAGCGTGGATGAACTTGCGGATGTGGCGGGCATGAGCGCGCGAACTTTCGCGCGGGTATTTAAGCAGGAAACGAAGATGACGCCCGCAGATTTCGTTGAGGGCGCCAGGATCGACACGGCGCGTAACCGCCTCGAAGGCAGCGATCTGCCGCTGAAGATGGTGGCCTATGAATGCGGCTTCACCACCGCCGAACACATGCGTCAGGTCTTTGTGCGACGGCTGGGCCTGACCCCCAGCCAGTACCGGGCCAGCTTTCGCGCGGTCTGATCCGCTCAGGCGAGCTGCAAAGAGGAGATTGGATCGCTGGCCGGAAAACTGTCCATCAGCGCCTCGTTCAGCATCTCGTCGAGGCGGCGACGGGCAATCTGCTCCGTTGTCTCGAACGCCGCGGGCACACCCGGGCGCTCGACGATAGTATTGAAGTTCATCCTCTCGGTGGTCGTTATCAGGTTGCGCATGGCATCCTCCATTGGTTGATGATCGTGTTCTGCGCTTCACAGCGCTTCCGGACAACGAATCGCATCGTGCAGAGACCGCCACCGATGCCGCGGATCCTGCCAGGGCAAGCAGTTGTCCACGGGACCAACAGCCGTCATGAATTTGTCCGCTTGACACTCTGCCACGGGTCACACCAAATGTAGATGTCACGGTCCGCCTTGTCGCAAGACTTGGTGGCTAAGAGGGAAGCCGGTGAAGACGTTGTTTTCGCGTCCAATTCCGGCGCTGCCCCCGCAACTGTAAGCAGAGAGTTTGTTTCGTCTGAAGTCACTGATGCCCTGTCGGCATTGGGAAGACAGAAACAAGCGCTTGAATCTGCGAGCCAGGAGACCTGCCGCGACACCAGAACGTCCATGGGCGGGGTGTCCCAGCGGTCGCTTGCAGGCAATGCCGGCGGGATGTCCGCCGTGTATTTTGCAGCGTCCTTTCGGCCCCAGCCCCCATTGCTTGATGCATCACACGGGGTCTTGCCGATGCCTACTTCATCTTCCGTCTTGTCCAACGGCCGCGATGCGGCTCATACGCCGCCGGTTCAACGGTCGCCGGAAACGCTCGCTGCACCCGCGCGCGAACCCTCGATGCAGATTATCCGCCGCAACGGCACCGTGTCGCCTTTCGACGGCAGCAAGATTTCCGTGGCCATGACCAAGGCGTTCCTCGCCGTCGAGGGCCACACCGCTGCCGCGTCGCGCCGCGTTCATGAAGCGGTGGAGCAGCTCACCGGCGACGTCGTCGCCGCGCTGACGCGCCGTGTCGGGGAAGGGCGCACCTTCCATATCGAGGACGTGCAGGATCAGGTCGAACTGGCGCTGATGCGCAGCGAGCATCACAAGGTCGCGCGCGCTTATGTGCTGTATCGCGAGGAGCGCGCCCGCACCCGCGCAGAGGAACTGGCCGCCAAGCCTGCGCTCGTCTCCACCGCGCCGGTGCTGCATGTCACGCTCGCCAACGGCACCCGGGCGCCGCTCGATTCGGCGCGTCTGGCGCTGATCGTCAACGAGGCCTGCGCCGGCCTCGATGGCGTCGAGGCCGCCCCGGTGCTCGAGGAAACCCGCCGCAATCTCTATGACGGCATCACGCTGGATGAGCTGGCACTGGCCGGCATCATGGCCGCGCGCACGCTGGTGGAGCAGGAACCGAACTACACCTTCGTCAGCGCCCGTCTGCTGCTCGACAAGCTGCGCACTGAAGTCCTGTCCTTCGTCCATGGCAGCCTGACGCATGCATCGCAGGCTGACATGACCACGCGTTACGCCGACTATTTCGGCGCCTATATCAAGACCGGCATCAATGCCGAACTGCTCGATCCTGAACTCGCGCGTTTCGACCTCAAGCGAATCGCCGCAGCGCTGAAGCCGGAAGGCGATCTCCAGTTCCAGTTTCTGGGCCTGCAGACGCTCTACGATCGCTACTTCCTGCATGTCCAGGGCAACCGCATCGAGCTGCCGCAGGCCTTCTTCATGCGCGTCGCCATGGGCCTCGCATTGCGCGAGATCGACCGCGAAGCCCGTGCCATCGAATTCTACAATCTGCTGTCGTCGTTCGACTTCATGGCCTCGACGCCGACTCTGTTCAATTCCGGCACGCTGCGCCCGCAGCTGTCGTCCTGCTTCCTCACCACCGTCGCCGACGATCTCGACGGCATCTTCAAGTCGGTGAAGGACAATGCGCTGCTGGCGAAATATTCCGGCGGTCTCGGCAATGACTGGACCCGCGTGCGCGGGTTGGGTGCCCATATCAAGGGCACCAATGGCGAGAGCCAGGGTGTGGTGCCATTCCTGAAGGTTGCCAACGATACGGCCATCGCCGTCAACCAGGGCGGCAAGCGCAAGGGCGCGGTCTGTGCCTATCTGGAAACCTGGCATATCGACATCGAGGAATTCCTCGATCTGCGCAAGAACACCGGCGACGACCGCCGCCGCACCCACGACATGAACACGGCCAACTGGGTGCCAGATCTGTTCATGCAGCGCGTTGAGCTTGACGGCGAATGGACACTGTTCTCGCCTGACGAAACGCCGGAACTGCACGATCTCTATGGCAAGCCCTTTGCCGAGCGCTATGCGGCCTATGAAGAGAAAGCCGCGCGCGGCGAGATCCGCGTCTTCAAGAAAGTGCGGGCGACTGACCTGTGGCGCCGCATGCTGACCATGGTGTTCGAGACCGGCCATCCCTGGATCACGTTCAAGGATCCCTGCAACCTGCGCTCGCCGCAGCAGCATGCCGGCGTGATCCACTCGTCGAATCTCTGCACCGAGATCACTTTGAATACGTCGGATGATGAAGTCGCCGTCTGCAATCTCGGTTCGGTCAATCTGCTGAATCACATCGGCAAGGAAGGTCTCGACCATGCGCAGCTGAAGCGCACCGTGACTACGGCGATGCGGATGCTCGACAATGTCATCGACATCAATTTCTACACCATCCCAGAAGCCCGCCGCTCGAACCTCAAGCATCGGCCGGTCGGTCTCGGCCTGATGGGCTTCCAGGACGCCCTGCAGGTCCAGGGCATCGCGATGGCGTCGGACGCTGCCGTCGCCTTCGCCGACACCAGCATGGAAGCGATTGCCTTCCATTCGATCTCGGCATCGGTCGATCTCGCTGCCGAGCGCGGCCGTTATCCGTCCTTCGATGGATCGCTGTGGAGCCGCGGCATTCTGCCGATCGACTCCATAGAAATACTCGCCGCTGCGCGGGGCGGCGTGCAGATGGATCGTTCGACCACGCTGGACTGGAACAGCCTGCGGGACCGCGTGAAGTCCACCGGCATGCGCAATTCCAACGTGATGGCGATCGCGCCGACGGCGACGATCTCCAATATCTGCGGTGTCGCGCAGTCGATCGAACCCGCCTATCAGAACCTCTATGTCAAATCGAACATGTCGGGCGACTTCACGGTGGTGAACGCGTTTCTCGTGCGCGATCTGAAGAAGCGCGGGCTGTGGGACGAGGTAATGGTCTCCGATCTCAAGTATTTCGACGGCAGCGTCGGATCGATCGACCGCGTACCCGACGATCTCAAGGCGCTGTATGCGACCTCATTCGAGATCGACAGCGCGTGGCTGATCGAGGCGGCCTCGCGCCGGCAGAAATGGATCGACCAGGCGCAGTCGCTCAATCTCTACATCGCCAATCCCTCCGGCAAGAAGCTCGACCAGCTTTATCGCCTCGCCTGGACGCTGGGATTGAAGACGACCTACTACCTGCGCTCGCGCAGCGCGACGCATGTGGAGAAGTCCACGCTGAAGGGCACCGACGGCAAGCTCAATGCTGTGTCGGCCATGGTGGCGACAGCGAACACGGCAGGCGCGCCGATTCTCGTTCAGTCTTCCGTCACGGCACCGGAGCTGAATGTCGCGATGGCCTGCTCGATCGACAACCCCGAATGCGAGGCGTGTCAGTAAGGCTGCGCCAAACACACTGACCTCATCCTGAGGAGCGGCCTCTTGGCCGCGTCTCGAAGGATGGCCCCACGCTCATGGTTCGAGACGTCCGCTGAAGAAGCGGGCTCCTCACCATGAGGGCCGAACAAATACGCAAGGAACACCCCATGCTCGACTGGTCCGATACCTCAGCCGCTCCCAAAAACCCCGCCTTCATCCCACTCCCGCAGCCTCCCGCCGACGCCACCGGCCTTGGCACTATCGATCGCGCCGGCGGCCGCGTCTCGGTGGACGAAAAGCGGATGATCAACTGCCGCGCTGACGTCAATCAGCTGCTGCCGCTGAAATACAAATGGGCGTGGGAGAAGTATCTTGCCGGCTGCAACAATCACTGGATGCCCACCGAAGTCTCCATGCAGGCCGATATCGCGCTGTGGAAGTCCCGCGACGGCCTGACTGAAGACGAGCGCCGCGCCATCAAGCGCAATCTCGGTTTCTTCGCGGCGTCGGAGAGCCTCGTCGCCAACAACATCGTGCTGGCGATCTATCGCCACCTCACCAATCCGGAATGCCGCCAGTATTTGCTGCGGCAGTCTTTCGAGGAGGCCGTGCATACGCACACCTTCCAGTATATCGTCGAAAGCCTCGGACTCGATGAGGGCGAACTGTTCAACATGTATCGCGAGGTGCCGTCGATCACCGAGAAGGCGG
>NZ_JBGMOE010000063.1:0-13637 GCF_041424195.1 Tardiphaga sp.
TCGGCGCAGAGCGACAGCCTACCTCTGACTGCCGCCAATCTTTGCAACAGAGCCATCACGTGCAGCTGCCATCAGATTTTCACAACGCCGCTCGGCGAGCGTGATAAGCATCTGAACTTCAGTTTGAATGTTTGCGAAAGCATGGAGTGTTTGGCGATTGTTCGACAGCTTGCAGATTTCGATGTGTAAGGCGAGGTCGTTCTCGACGACGCCAACTTCATCGTTTTTGCCAGCCGCTGCGATCATGGCATTCACAAAATCCGCTATGCGTTGAAGATCGGCATCCGTCATATGCGGTAAAGCCTGCTCTACCGCGAAGCTCTCCACGACGATACGAAAAGAGAACATCTCATCGATGTCGCGGCGCTCAAATGTCCGCACAAAAGTGCCTTTGCGCGGGACAGCGACTAAGAGCCCACGCTTCTCAAGGCGCCTGACGGCCTCTCTGATCGGGTTACGGCTAATGCCTAAGTTTCGGGCCAGTTCGGCTTCATTGATGCGTTGGCCTGGTTGCAGCCTACCGAATATCAGCCCCTTCGTCAGATGGGTCGTCACTTGATCCGACAACATCCGATAATCGATTATATGCTTTGCACCATGAAGGTCGTTGGCCACTGATGGCAGTCTGTCCTCCAACGAAGACTCAAACATCCGGCTTCCTCTCTAGCTATCGCGCGCCACGATAAATGCGCCCAACGGCACATCATCGTTTCGAAACGCCGCCCTTGCTCTACCGACCTGCCTAATGACAGAGCAACCGTCGAAAGGCGAGGCATCTGTCTCCTGTGGACACATGCCTAAATTGTACAGCTTCTTGGGTCAAGGTCGGGTGTCGGCCGATTCGTCCAGGGTGTGTCAAACGGGCAAAGAGCGTGCAGACGCGCGAATAAGAAGCGATAAATCAATAGTATAGTCGAGATGTGAGCCGCACTTGACAAAAAATCATGATCTGTCCAATCTGTCTTCTGTCCACAGAGTGCTTCTTGCGGTGTAAGGCGGATTTTCCTCCCCATCTCGCCAAGCGTCGTGGCCGGGTGGGTTTGAAGAGCTGATGACGCTATGAGGGAGGGAAGAGTGTCGATGAGAATTGTGAAGTTGGTGTCAGTCCTAACGACGGTGTCTATGCCAGCACTCGCGGCGGCTCAAACCGCGCCTCCCGCGACCACCGACAATGCCGGCGTTGAGGATATCGTGGTCACCGCGCAGCGCCGGTCGCAAAGCATGCAGAATGTCGGAATTTCAATCACAAGCGTGACCGGGTCCCAGCTGCGCGAATTTCACCTGACGGACAGCGTCGATATCGCCAAGATCGCGCCCAACGTCTCGGTTTCGACCAGTAACGGTGGCCAATCGACGCAATTCACGATGCGCGGGATCACGCAAAGCGACTATAACGATCACGTCGAATCGGCCATCGCTGCCTATGTCGACGACACTTATATCCCGATGCAGCAGGGCCAGACATTTGGTCTTTTCGACCTTGACCGCATCGAAATGCTTAAGGGTCCGCAGGGAACCTTGTTTGGACGCAACGCGACCGGCGGCGTCGTCAACTATATCACAAAAAAACCGACCGACGAATTGGATGGCTTTGTCGATCTGACGTATGGCTCGTACAACAATGTCCGGCTGGAAGGAGCCGTTGGCGGCACATTGGTCAGTGGTGTTCGCGGGAGACTTTCAGGCTTTTTCGAGCGGTATGATGGCTACCTCAAGAACGGCTATCCCGACCAGACCTATGTTCCGAGTTCACTGGCAGCGGGGCTGGGAACGAACTCGCTGAAAGGCGCTGGCGCCGACCTTGGCGGCGTGCGCGGTAATTGGGCGGTTCGCGGTCAGCTTGACATCGACCTCGGGCCCAAGACCACGCTGTGGCTGTCCGCTGCCTATAACCGATCGCTCGCATCGACCACACCGTATCAAAACAAGGCAACTGTCGCAGTCTACAATAGCGCCGGGCAGATCATCAACACGATCGATGCGACGAAAACGGTCACCTGTCAGGCCATTCAAAACGGAAGCTGCATCAACGCCGGATATTCGCCCTATCCCGGCACGACCCGCCCCGTGGCGGGAGGTGATTTCTACGGATACGTCGACCCCGACGGGAATGGACCGCTTACCAGCAGCGACTATGCATTCAGCAGCCCGAATTCGTATTACACCTACGGGTTTAGTGCCAAGCTGACGTCCGACCTAGGATTTGCAACGCTGACGGCCATCAGCGACTTCAAGCATTTCTACAAGCATATCGATCTCGATTTGGAGGGCGGTCCTGAAAATCAGTATTTTTATCGCAACCTGTCACGCGAAGATGGCTTCTCCCAAGAATTGCGATTGAATGGAAAGTCCGGCCCGCTGACCTGGGTGGCGGGTGCTTATTACCTCTACGTTCTCAACCATACGGTATCCGGCCTCGGAGCACTTCCCAATAGCGCGACATCAACCGATGGCTTCGATCAGCCGCGCTTCGTGAAACTGCGGACCAACTCCTATTCAGGTTTTGGCCAAGTCGAATATGCCATCGAAAAAAACCTGTCGGTGATTGGCGGCGTACGCGTGTCCCGCGAACTCAAGGATTACGACTTCCGAGTCGACTTCGTCACACCGACGGCAGGTGGGGACCCGTTCAACTGGAACTATGCGCCGACAATTTCGGGACCCGGCTTGTCGCAGGGCCTTTATACTGGTCGGTTGGCAAATACCTTATGGTCGTGGAAGGGACAGCTGAACTGGCGTCCTGGCGGCTCAGTCTTGTTATATGCTGGCGTCACGCAAGGCGTGAAAGCCGGCAGTTTCAATGCGGGTGGCCCGCCGCTCGATGTGAGCAAAATACCCTATAAGCCGGAGCGACTTGTTTCGTACGAGGCGGGCATCAAGTCGACATTTCTTGACCGACGTCTGCGGTTCAACGCCGCGGCATTCTATTACGACTATCATGACTATCAGGCGGCGCAGTGGCTCGGTGCCTCGACGTTGATCGTCAACGTGCCCGCGACCATTTACGGCGGCGAGGCCGAGATTGCCGCCAAACCGACGCCAAACCTCGAACTCTCGTTCAACGCAGGTTACCAAACCAGCAAAGTAAAGAATGTGCCGATGCAGGACGGCACGCTCAAGACGCGCGAGACGACGTTCGCCCCAAAATGGACGCTGTCGGCCTCGGCCCGCTATACGTTGCCGACGACGGTTGCTGGCGGCAAGACGGCCTTCCAGATTGACGGCAACTACCAATCTTCTGTCTGGCAAAACCTCAACAATTTCGATGCCAATAAGATGCCGGGCTGGGCGATCATGAATCTGCGTCTGGACTGGACGTCGCCCGATACGCGTTGGCAGGCATCGATTTTCGCACGCAACGTCTTCAATAAATACTATCAGATCGGCGGGTTCGACCTGTCCGTCATCTGCGGGTGCAATGAAGTTGCAGTAGGAAAGCCTCGGTGGATTGGCGCACAATTACGCTATTCGATCAAATAGCGA
The DNA here is from genome assembly GCF_041424195.1 of Tardiphaga sp. Classification (NCBI taxonomy): domain Bacteria; kingdom Pseudomonadati; phylum Pseudomonadota; class Alphaproteobacteria; order Hyphomicrobiales; family Nitrobacteraceae; genus Tardiphaga; species Tardiphaga sp. Next base: position 3,484 of record NZ_JBGMOE010000063.1, read on the forward strand.
TTGGGTGAGGCGTTCATGAAGCTGTGTTTCTTCAATTTCCATCGGTCTGCGGCAGTACGTCATGACGCTGTGTATCGTTACTCGCACCAGGGCTAGTTCATGCTTCAAATTCCTCCTGAGATACGGCTGCGAGGCAGCGAAGCGCGACCGATGGATACGATCTCCGGCAAACTCCGTCCGTTTCTGGCGCTCGCTGACTTCGAAAAAACCGCTCGGCGTAAGCTGCCCAGACAGATTTATGGATATTATGCTGGCGGCAGCGAAACAGAGAAAGGGATGAAGAGCAACTTTGACAGCTTTGACGATTATGGCCTCGTTCCCCGAGCCCTCGTCGACGTTACGTCGCGCTCGAGCAAAACCACGCTGTTCGGACGAGACTATGCAATGCCCGTCGGTATCGCGCCCATGGGATTGTCAGGTCTAGCCGCTTTTGAAGGGGATTTGCTGCTCGCCCGCGCAGCTGCGGTGGAAGGCGTGCTGATGGTTCCCAGCGCAACGTCGATCATGCCGCTCGAACGGATCTGTGGCGAGGGTCGCGCCCACTGGTTTCAATGTTACCTTCCAGGCGAGGCAGAGCGGATTGCAGCGATGCTGGATCGGGTCGAGCGAGCGGGCTGCGATACTGTCGTGCTGACCGTCGACGTGGCGGTACCCGCCAATCGCGAAAATAATGTTCGCACAGGGTTCAGCATGCCGCTGCGACCCAGCGCCAACCTGCTATTTCAAGGATTGTCGCATCCGCGATGGTCGATCGGGACCTTTTTAAGGACGCTTGCCGCTGGGATGCCGCACTTCGAGAATATGGATGCCTTTCGAGGCCCGCCGATATTGTCGAAAAACGTCGTGCGGCGGATTGGCCGCCGCGACGCGTTATCCTGGGATCATGTCAAAATGATGCGCCGGTACTGGCGCGGCAATCTTGTCATCAAGGGCCTGCTGCATCCCGACGACGTTGCCGTGGCCGCCAAACTGGGCATCGACGCGGCGTGGATCTCCAATCATGGCGGGCGGCAGCTTGATACCGCGGTGGCGCCCATGCGCATGCTTCCTCGGATACGAGATTGCGCCGGTGCCATGAAGATTTTCATCGATGGCGGAATCCGCCGGGGAACGGATGCGCTTAAGGCGCTCGCTCTGGGTGCAGATTTCGCGTTCATCGGACGGCCGTTCCTGTTCGCCCTCGCTGCGGCGGGGGAGGGGGGCGCCCGTCATGCCATTCAGCTCATCAAGAGTGAGATCGACAGAGACATGGCACTAATGGGCGTTACCTCGCTCGCCGGTCTTAACGAAGACTGCCTTTCGCGAACATGTCCAGTTGACAGGAGGCTTTCACCTTTTGCTCGATGGTCAATAAAGTCTCAAGATACTTGGAGCGCCGCAGATGAAGTATAAGATTTCCGTCGACACTGGAGGAACATTTACGGACGTCGTCGTCCAGAACGAACTGGGCCAGGTTTTTATTGGAAAATCTTTGACAACCCCCGATCGCATCTTCGAGGGCATGTTAGGGGCGCTCAGCGCCGCTGCGGACGAAATGCGCATCCCGGTGGGTGAATTGCTCACGGAATCCGGTCTGCTCATTTATGGAACGACGCGATCGACCAACGCCATTATCCAAGGCAAGACGGCGAAAACAGCGTTCATTACGACTGCGGGATTTCCCGACATTCTCGTGACTCGCGAAGGCGGGAAGTTTGGGACGCATGACTTTTCTTTCGATTTTCCGAAGCCTTACATTCCGCGGCGCTACACCTATGAAATTGACGAACGCGTGTCGTCCGAAGGGGAGATCGTCACCCCACTGAACGAAGCGCAAGCGCGCAGCGTCGCGCGGCAACTGGTCAGCGAGGGTTTCGAGGCTGCGGCGATCTGCCTGCTTTGGTCAATTGCCAATCCCGCCAACGAGAAGCGGATGGGCGAGATCCTGGCCGAGGAGGCGCCAGGAATTGCTTTCTCCTTGTCGCATGTACTCGTTCCGATCATCCGCGAATATCGTCGTGCCTCGACGACTGCCATCGACGCCTCGATCAAGCCATTGATGCAGGGTCATTTGCGCGAGATGCAAGCAGATCTGCGGGCTGCGGGCTTCCGAGGCAACATCTTCGTTAGCACGTCGGCCGGTGGTTGCACCCATGTCGATGAAATTGTCGAGAAGCCCGTGCATACTGTCAAATCCGGACCCGCCATGGCGCCAGTTGCCGGACGCGCCTTTTCCGATATGGAGGCGCTCGGCGGTGATGTGATCGTCTGCGACACCGGCGGTACGACGTTCGACGTGGGCCTCGTGCGTGAAGGCAAGCTGAAATATAGCCGTGAGACGTGGTTGGGCGGCCAGTGGATGGGTCATCTGACCGCAATGCCTTCGGTCGATGTCCGATCGGTCGGCGCGGGTGGCGGTTCGATCGCGTGGCTCGACGACGGCGGATTGTTGCGCGTGGGGCCGATCTCGGCCGGTTCCGTGCCAGGTCCCGTCTGCTACGGCCGAGGCGGCGACAAGCCGACGGTCACAGATGCTGCCGTTGTCCTGGGATATATCGACCCAGCCTATTTTCTGGGCGGACGCATGAAGCTCGATATTGCCGCCGCCCGCGCCGCGATTGGTGAGCTTTCGGCGCGGCTCGAAATGAGCGTGGAGCAGGCTGCGGAGGCGATCATGAAGATTGCTAACGAGCATATGATTAACGCGATTCAAGACATTACGGTCGCGGAAGGTTTTAACCCCGCCGAGGCAGTCTTGGTCGCAGGTGGCGGTGCGGGCGGGCTTAACATCGTTCCAATCGCCCGCGAGCTTGGCGTCAAAACGGTACTGGTTCCCCGCACAGCAGGCGCACTGTCGGCGTCCGGCATGCAATTCTCGGATATCGTTTTCGAAGAATCGGCAAACCGGGTCACGACCTCGGATCGGTTCGATCGCGACCGCGTGAATGAAGCACTGCAAGATATCGACGCTCGGCTGACTCAGGCCGCGAGCGGGCTCGCTCTCGCCAGTGAGGCACCAAGCAGTCGAGAATACACCGTCGAAGCCCGTTATTTCACTCAAGTTTGGGAACTTGATGCGCCGCTGGCGACAAGCATGTTCACTTCACAGGGCGATGTCGACGATTTGGTCGAGTCCTTTCATCGCGCGCACGAGCGTGTGTTTGCGGTCCGCGATGAGACCGGCAAGGTTGAATGCCTCAATTGGCGGGGCCGATTGACCATTGGGCTTGGTACAAAATCTATCGCGCCAGATGGCGAAAGGCCGCAGGCCAGCGCTATCGCCGCGACCCGTCCCTCGTTTTTCGACAACGATTCCGTGGATGTGCCCATCTACAAGGGCACCAGCCTCGCTGTGAACAGCAAGATCCAAGGTCCGGCGATTATCGAAGAGCCGACGACGACCATCGTGATTTACCCCGGGTCGACCGCCTGGCTGACGCCATCTCACAATTATCTGATTTCGCTCTGACTTTTATCGCGAAGGCATAGTCATGAACAGCAATACCAGCAAATCCGAGCCCGACACGATCGATCCGATGCTCCTGTCGGTCATGTCGAACCGAGTCGATGGCATCGTGCGCGAAATGACCAGCACGCTCCTGCGCGCCTCGCGTTCTGCCGTGATCGCGAGCGCACGCGATATGTCCTGCGCCATCGTTACTGGTGACAATGAACTGCTGGCGTCCGCGGAAAGTCTACCCGTCCATATTTTCGGGTCGCACTTGCAGACGATTTCGATGCAGCAGCTGCATCCCGATTTGGCCGAAGGCGATGCGTTTCTCCACAACGACCCATATATGGGGAATACGCATCCGGCCGATCACACAATTCTCATCCCGGTCTTCTTCGACGGCGAGCACATGTTCACTGTGTGCTCCAAGGCGCATCAAGCGGATACCGGCAACGCGACGCCGACAACATACGCTCCCTATGCCAAGGACGTTTACGAAGAAGGTGGGCTCATCTTCCCGTGCGTACGCGTGCAGCGCAATTTTACGATGGTCGAAGACATTGTGCGGATGTGCCGTCGCCGCATTCGTGTCCCGGACCAATGGTATGGCGACTTCCTTGCTGCAATCGGCTCATGCCGAGTCGGCGAGCGCCGGCTGATCGAATTCTGCAAAAAATACGGCAAGGACAAGGTCAAGACGTTCATCAAGCAGTGGCTCGATTATTCCGAGCGTCGCGCCACGCAAGCCATCAAACAGCTCCCACGGGCGACAATCAAGCACACTGGCGCGCATGATCCGATCCCCGGTCTTCCCCAGGGTATTCCGATCAATTGCACGATCGATATCGACCCCGATGAAGGGCAAATCGTTATCGATCTGCGGGACAACATCGATTGCGTACCGAACGGCTTCAATGTCTGTGAGGCCTGTTCGATCAACAATTCGATCGCCGGCGTCATGAACTGTCTTGACCCCGACATTCCGCGCTCGGGCGGCATCTTCCGCCGCGTGAAGGTGCTGTTACGCGATGGCGGCGTGATTGGACGCACAACCTTTCCGTTTTCGGCATCAATCGCGACGACCAATGTCGGCGACCGCTTGGTCAATCTGACGCAGTCAGCCATGGCGCAACTTGGTGACGGTTATGGCCTCGCCGAAGGCGGTGTCGGGATGGGCGCGGGTTGGGCTGTCGTCTCCGGCAAGGACTTCAGGCACAACGGCGAACCCTATATCAATCAGATTTTCGTTGGCGGAAATGGCGGCCCGGCCAGTCCGACGTCTGATGGATGGTTGACCTACGGCATCCCCGTGGCAGCGGGTTTGATCTATCGCGATTCAATCGAACTGCTGGAGGTCAAGCATCCGCTTCACATGAAGTCGATGCGCATTCAGCCGGGGACCAGTGCACCCGGCAAGTTCCGTGGCGCGCCGGGGGCCGAACTCATTTACGGGCCCAAGAAAGACACCATGACCGTAGCGATACCCTGCGATGGTCAGGAATTTCCGCCCAAGGGTGTGAATGGCGGCCATGACAGTCCCGGCGCGCGCACCTTCAAAGTCAATCTTGATGGATCCGAAGAGCGGCTTCCCGGCGTAACGCAAATCGATCTCGTGCCGGGAGAATGGCTGCGCGGTATCGACAATTCGGGTGGGGGATATGGTCATCCCTTTGACCGTGATCCCGATCGGGTGCTATACGACGTTGCCGAGAAATGGGAGACGATCGAGCGCGCACGCGACATCTACGGCGTTGATGTGCGCGAGGACAAGTCTTCACAGCTAGGATTTGCCATCGATTACCCCGCCACCACCGCACGGCGGGCGGCGTTGATGGGCCACGCCCATGATTGACGCGCCCAACTCGGCCAGTGCCCGAGACATCTCGTATCACCTTCACCCCTCGACCAATGCCAGGCGCCATGAGGCGATCGGTCCGACCATCATCGACCGAGGTGATGGCATCTACGTCTACGACGATCAGGGACAGGAATATATCGAAGGGCTGGCGGGCTTGTGGAGCGTTGCCGTCGGTTTCAGCGAAGATCGATTGCGCGAGGCGGCTTACCGCCAGATGCATAAACTGCCTTACTACCACCTATTCGGGCACAAGTCGCACGAACCTGCGATTGAGCTCGCCGAGCGGCTGGTACGAATGGCCCCCGGTAACATGTCAAAGGCGTTCTTCACCAACTCGGGTGGGGAAGCCAATGACACAGCGCTCAAATTGGTTCGCTACTACAACAATGCGCGCGGTCGCCCCGAGAAGAAGAAGATAATCTCGCGCAACCGAGCCTATCACGGTGTCACGATCGGGGCCGGCAGCCTGACCGGGATTCCGATCTTCCATCGAGATTTCGATCTTCCCATCCCCGGCGTTCTCCATGTCGGATCGCCGCATTTTTATCGGGAGGCGCAAGCCGGCGAGACCGAAGCACAGTTCGTTGACCGGCTGGCATGCGACCTCGAAGACACGATCCTGCGTGAAGGACCCGAGACGATCGCGGCATTCATCGGTGAACCCGTCATGGGCGCCGGTGGCGTCATTTTGCCGCCCGACGGCTATTGGCAACGTGTGCAGGAGATTTGCCGTCGGCACGACATACTTTTGTGGATCGACGAAGTCATTTGCGGTTTCGGGCGTACCGGGAAGACCTTTGGCTGCGATACCTATGACATCATTCCCGATATCGTCGTGCTCTCAAAGCAAATCACATCAAGCTACATGCCGCTGGGCGCTACGCTGATTTCCGATGAAATCTATCAGGGAGTCGCCGACAATTCGGCCAAGATAGGCGCGCTCGGCCACGGCATTACCGGCGGAGGCCATCCGGTTGCCGTCGCGGTGGCCGTCGAAAATCTGAATATCCTTGAATCGGACAAGCTGATGGAGCGCGTGCCCGCTCTTTCCGAGCATTTTCTCCGTCGTCTTCACGGATTCTCGGATCATCCTTTTGTGGGCGAAACGCGAGGCGTCGGGCTGATCGGCGCAATTGAATTATCACCCAATCCCGCGTCTCGCGCACCATTCGATCCGCCAGGCAAATGCGGCGCGTATCTCATGGATGCCATGCAAGCCAATGGCCTTATCACGCGAGCGATTGGCGATGCTGCAGTGTTTTGTCCACCCTTGATCATCACGTCTGCTCAGATCGACGATCTGTTCGATCGCTTCGCACACGCACTCGACCAGACCGTCGACTGGTATCGCCGGCAGGAAAACTGACATGGAAGCGATGGAAAGCGTGCGGGTCGAAAAGGTCGCGCTGGAAGCGTTCTGCACGTCGATCCTTGCCGCCCATGGCGCATCGGAGGCAGCTTCCGTTGCTTGTGCAAGGGCAACCACAGATGCTTCGCTGCGCGGGGTAGACACGCACGGTGTGCGCCTCATTCCCTCCTATGTCGCTTGGGTGAAGGGCGGACGCCTCGACACGGACGCCGATACGCATTTTCGCAAGGTTGCGCCGTCAATGGGTATTCTCGACGGCGGGGGCGGCTTCGGTCATATCGCCAGTTACCGTGCCGTGGATGAAGCTGTCAGCCTCGCTAGGGAAACGGGCATCGGTGCCGTCGCGGTTCATGGCAGTGCCCATCATGGTGCCACTGGAACCTATGCGCTTTATGGGGCAAGCCAGGGCTGCGTTACTTTTGGCTTCACGCATTCGGCGCCAGGCGTCGTTGCGCATGGCGGGCGCCATGCATTCCATGGCACGAACCCCATTGCGTTCGCGATGCCGCTAGCCGGCGAAGAGCCAATGCTCCTCGATATGGCTACGAGCTCGATACCGCTTAATCGCATCTATCTACGACGCGATACCGGGACCGCCCTCCCAGAAGATGTTGCTGTCGATCGCGACGGCGCGATGACAACCGATGCGCATGCTGCTCAATCGCTGCTGCCCCTGGGCGGCGTGCATTATGGCTATAAAGGCGCTGGCCTGGCGATGATGGTGGAGTTGTTGTGTACGGTGTTTACCGGCAGCGCCGCTGCGGTGACGCTGCCGGCGTTCGCCGATGTGAGTAGAGGACGGCCAAGCCCGATCGGTCACTTTTTTCTGGCGATCGATGGCGCGCGCTTTCGCGGCTCGGCCGCGTTTTCGGATGCTGGCGCAGCGGCCGTGGCTCGGCTTCGCGCGTGCGTTGCGCTGGTCGGCCTGGATGTCATGGCACCCGGCGATCCCGAAAAACGCGAGAAGGCCGTTCGCCTGGTGCAAGGAGTCCCCGTCGATCGCGCGACTTGGGACCGGTTGTCGATACTGGCGAGAGACAAGGGCATTGGCATGCCGACACTGTTCCAGCAACAGCCGCACGTCCCGGAGAATGCCGATGACTAGTCATGGCAATTTTATCGACGGCGCGTGGACACCAGCGACGCACGGCGTTCCGAACATCAACCCTTCTGATCTCGATGACGTCATCGGCGAGTTTGCCGCCGCGCAGCCGGCGGAGGTCGATGCCGCCATCGGTGCTGCCCGACGCGCATTCCCCGCATGGTCAGCGAGCGGACCATTAAAGCGTGAGGCGATTTTGCGGCGTACCGCTGCGGAGCTGCGCTCGCGACAAGAAGAGCTTGGCACCTTGCTGGCGCGTGAAGAAGGCAAGACAAGTGCTGAGGGTATTCTCGAAGCGGCCCGTGCCGCGAGCATATTCGATTTTTTTGCCGGCGAATGTCTGCGACTGGCCGGCGAGACCTTGCCGTCACAACGTTCCGGGGTCGAAATCGCGATCGAACGCGAACCTCTGGGTGTCGTGGCGATAATCACGCCTTGGAACTTTCCCCTAGCCATCCCTGCATGGAAGATCGCGCCGGCGCTTTGCTATGGCAACACCGTTATTTTCAAGCCGGCTGAGCTTGTTCCCGCCTGCGCAGTGGCATTGGTCGACATTCTTGCTCGCGCAGGACTACCCGACGGCGTTCTCAACCTGATCATGGGCTCGGGGCAGGTTGTCGGCCAATCCATTCTCGATGATCCGCGGTTGGACGCCGTCAGTTTTACCGGTTCGACAGAAATCGGTCGCAAGATAGCGGTGACCTGCGCGCAACAATTGCGCAGGGTGCAGCTCGAAATGGGCGGCAAAAATCCGCTCATTGTCCTCGACGACGCTGATCTCGACCACGCCGTTGAGCTGGCGCTGAATGGGGCTTTTTTTTCTACGGGTCAGCGCTGCACGGCGTCATCGCGCCTCATCGTGACCGATGGCATTCACGACCAGTTCGTCGATGCCCTCAAAAGCCGAATGGCAAAGCTGGTGGTCGGACATGCCCTGGCCCCTACTACGGAGATCGGACCCGTCGCCAGTGCGGCCCAGCTCGCGCGAAACGGCGACTATATCGATTTGGGTACCCGCGAAGGTGCACTCCTTGCCTTTGGCGGACGTCGGCTTGAATGTGAAACCAAGGGCTACTTCTTTGAACCGGCGTTATTCACGCACGTCAGCAACGATATGCGCATCGCGAGAGAAGAGATATTCGGTCCGATCGCGGCCGTCATCAGAGCAAAAGACTATGACGACGCGCTGATGCTGTCGAACGATACAGCCTTTGGCCTCGCCGCCGGCATTTGTACCCGAAGCCTAAAGCATGCGGCTCATTTTCGGCGCCATGCGAACGCCGGCATGGTCATGGTGAATTTGCCCACCGCCGCCACTGAATATCATGCCCCGTTCGGCGGCAAGCGTGCGTCGAGCTTGGGTCCGCGTGAGCAAGGCCGATACGCGGCCGAATTCTACACCAGCCTCAAGACGTCCTATTGTTTCGCTGACATTTGACCACTGCACCCCTCATGCGCTCCCCGATGACCGGTATCATGCGGTCAACCGGCGTGCTTACGATACCTCACAGTTCAACCAAGACCGGCCTCAAGGAGTCTTTATGTCTTACCGTGATCGCCGCGCTCCCGCCGGATGTGTCGATGTCGGATGCAGCAAAGCATGCCCTTGCGCACCCGCGCCTGCGATGGCGGCGGTTCATCGTCACCAGGCGGTGGGGCGCTGATGGACCGCGTTCAAATCGTCCACGACAATTTCCGCCGACGCGTCGCCGATGCCGATTTGCCAGTCGGAAGCAGGCCGGCGGGGCCGATGAGCAACGCCGAGGCTATTCAGGTTTTTCGTTCGGCATGCCTCTCGCGTTCACTCGACCGCGTCAGCCGAAAGATGCAGGCGGCCGGGCAAGGCTATTACACGATCGGTTCGTCTGGGCACGAAGGAATGGCTGCGGTTGCAGCGGCGACCCAGCCGAAGGACATGGCTTTCTTGCACTACCGGGACGCCGCGTTTCAGATTCAGCGTGCAAGCCAAGTACCCGGGCAATCCATCACGTGGGACATGCTACTGTCGTTCGCCTGCTCGTCGGAGGATCCGATTTCGGGCGGCCGCCACAAAGTCCTTGGCTCCAAGCTGCTCAACATTCCGCCCCAGACGTCGACCATCGCCAGCCATCTGCCCAAAGCAGTTGGCGCCGCTTATTCAATCGGCCTGGCACGTCGACAGCCACCAGAACACAAGATCCTGTCCGATGACGCGATCATCATCTGTTCGTTTGGCGATGCGTCTGCGAACCATTCAACGGCGCAAGGTGCCTTCAACGCGGCGCAATGGACGTCGTATCAGTCGATCCCATTGCCGTTGCTCTTCATCTGCGAAGACAATGGAATCGGCATTTCTACCAAGGGCTCTGTTGCAAAAATCGTGAAGCTTGAGCATGCTTGGCGGAGATTGGACGGA